>JAABQT010000008.1 GCA_011391295.1 Betaproteobacteria bacterium | reverse complement strand
CAGTTCGACAATGCGGTGGAGGATGTGTTCGGTTTTCGCGCTGCGCAGGTCGGCCTGCCGGAATACGATTTCCTGCGCCAGAACCGCATTCCGTACCGGTTCTCGCTGGCACTCGAGGCCGGCGCGGCGCTCGCCGCCGATCCGCTGCAGCTGCCGCTCGCCTCGCAGAGCCTGGACCTGATCGTGTTGCCGCACGCGCTCGAGTCGCACCTCGATGCGCACCACGTGCTGCGCGAGACGGATCGCGTGCTCAGGCCCGAGGGCCAGGTGGTGATCTCGGGCTTCAACACGGCTTCGCTGTGGGGGCTGCGCCGCAGGATCTCGGGGCGCGCGGCGCCTTCGCCCTGGAACGCGCGCTTCGTCGGGCTGCTCAAGCTCAAGGAATGGCTGCAGCTGCTCGGCTTCGAGCTGAACGGCGGGCGCTTCGGCTGCTACGCGCCGCCCTGTGCGCAGCCCGCGTGGCTGCAGCGCTTCGCGTTCATGGAGCAGGCCGGCGCACGCTGGTGGCCGATCCTGGGCGGGGTGTACGTGGTGCGCGCGGTGAAGCGGGTGCACGGCATGCGCGTCATCACCCCGGCCTGGCGCAAGGAGCGCGCGCGGCGCCGCGCGGTGGCGGCGCTGCCGCAGAAGAACGGGCATCCCGGCCACGCTGCGCGGCGCTGCGATGACTGACGAGGTGGAGATCTACGCCGACGGCGCCTGCAAGGGCAATCCCGGACCGGGCGGCTGGGGCGCGCTGCTGCGCGTCAACGGGCGAGAGCGCGAGCTGCACGGCGGCGAGGCCGCCACCACCAACAACCGCATGGAGCTCACCGCGGTGATCCGCGCGCTGGAAGCGCTCAAAGGGCGCCCGGTGGTGCGCCTGTACACCGACTCGCAGTACGTGCAGAAGGGCATCACCGAGTGGATCCACGCCTGGAAGCGCCGCGGCTGGCGCACGGCGGACAGCAAGCCGGTGAAGAACGCGGACCTGTGGCTGCGCCTGGACGAGGTGGCGAATGGCCACCGCATCGAGTGGCACTGGGTGAAGGGGCATGCGGGGCATCCGGAGAACGAGCGCGCGGATGCGCTCGCCAACAAGGGGGTGCCTGATTCCCTCGCCTAGACAGGTGGTGCTGGACACCGAGACCACGGGGCTGAACGCGCGCCTGGGCGACCGCGTGATCGAGATCGGCTGCATCGAGCTGCTGAGCCGGCGCGTCAGCGACAATCATTTCCACAGCTACCTGAACCCGGAGCGCAAGAGCGAGGAGGGCGCGTTGCGCGTGCACGGTCTGACGGACGAATTCCTCGCCGACAAGCCGAAGTTCCACGAGGTGGCCAACGCGTTCCTGGACTACATCCGCGGCGCCGAGCTGGTGATCCACAACGCCGATTTCGACGTCGAGTTCCTCGACCAGGAGCTCGGCCGCGCGAAACTGGGCCGGCTGAAGGATCACGCCGCGGCCATCGTCGACACGCTTGCCATCGCGCGCGAGCTGCACCCGGGCAAGCGCAATTCGCTGGACGCGCTGTGCGAGCGCTACGCGGTGAGCAACGCGCAGCGCACGCTGCACGGGGCGCTGCTCGACGCGCGGCTGCTGGCCGCGGTGTACCTGGCGATGACGCGCGGCCAGGACAGCTTGGTGATGGACCTGGAAACGCCCGCCGAGCAGGCGGCGATGACGGCGGCGATCGACGCCTCGAAGCTGGTGGTGGTGCAGGCCTCGGCGCAGGAACTGGCGGCACACGAGAAGTACCTCGACGGCATGGCGAAGGAAGCCGTCGGCGGCATCCTGTGGCGCAAGGCCTGAGGCGCGCTCAGGAAGTCTGGCCGCCGCAGGAGCTGCCCGCGCCCGCGGTGCAGCCGAAGCAATGGCGCGCGGTGACGATACGGCGGCGTTGCCAGGCCGGCTCGTCGAAATCGCGGATATGCGCGCCTGCGGGCAGATCGAGCTCCAGGTCGAGCATCTGGTTGAAGTCGCAGTCGTACAGGCGCCCGTCCCAGCCCACCGACAGCGTATTGCGGCACATGAGGCCGCCGATCGCCGCCGGGTTGTAGGCATTCACCAGGCGCTGCAGGTAGGACTCGAGATTGCCCGAGTCCTGCAGCCATTCGAGAAAACGCGAGATCGGCATGTTGTTGAGCACGAACAGGCGGTCGAAGCTGATGCCGAAATTCTGCCGCAGTCCTTCGCGCCACTCGCGCTCCGCGCTAGCCTGTGAGGCGCCAAGAAAAGCGCCCGCCGGATTGGAGACCAGCGTCAGGCGCCGCTGCGGGTCGCCCTTGCCATAGCCGGCGGCGTTGAGCACGCGTAGCGCGCGCACTGAACGCTCGAACACGCCGTCGCCGCGTTGCGCATCGGTGTTGGGGCGCCGGTAATGGGGGAGCGAAGCGACGATCTCGACCTGGCGCTCGGCCATCCAGTCCACCAGCCCGGCGTTGCGCGGCAGGAGCAGCACGGTGAGGTTGCAGCGGTCCATGACGCGCTTGCCGGCGTCGAACGCCGCCTGCACCACGCTGCGAAAACGCGGGTGCAACTCGGGTGCGCCGCCGGTGAGGTCCACGGTGTGCGCGCCGGTTGCGCGGATCGCCGCCAGCACCTGCTCGACGGTGGCATCGTCCATCATGGCGTCGGTGCGGTCGGGGCCCGCGTCGACGTGGCAGTGCTTGCAGGTCATGTTGCACAGCTTGCCGAGATTGACCTGGAAGACGTCCAGTTGCGCGGGTCGCAATTCCTTCCCGGCCAGTGCGTCGAACTCCGTGTGCAGCGGCACTGCTTTCAGCAGGCGCAGCTGCGCGGCAGGCGTGGCGAGGGGCGCGGCGCGCCGTCGCAAACTCTGCGTCGCGCGCGGCGTGGCGCGGTCCAGCGCCAGGTCCTCGGCGACCTGTTCGAGGCGGATGGGGAGGGTGGCGGGCCGCACCTACATTCCCAGCTTTTTGGCCTGCTCGCGCATCTGCATGCCGTGGACGAGGGAGGCGCCGCCGCGGATCGCCACCGCCACGTGCAGCGCTTCGGTCATCTGCTCGAAGTCGGCGCCCTTTTGCTGGCAGTCCTGGGTATAGGAGTCGATGCAGTAGGGGCATTGCACGGCGTGCGCGACGGCCAGCGCGATGAGGCTCTTTTCGCGCGCCGTGAGGGCGCCGTCGGCGAATACGGCGCCGTAGTAGTCGAAGAATTTCTTGCCCAGATCCGGGCTGCCTTCGGAAATCTTCGCGAAGTCGGCGAGGTGCTGACCCTTGTAGTACGTGTCCATGGTGACCCTTCTTGAAATGGGGCTTTCCGGTTGGTCGGAAAGCGCCTGCGAAAGCTTACAGCTTGCGCGGGAATTCCATTCCATCCAGACGCAGGGGATCGCCAGGTCTTAGCGGCCCATGATGACGGACAACGCCAGCGCTTTGATGTTGTCCGCGTTCTGCGCCGCGGCGCTCTGCAGCTCGCCGATCTGCTGCTGCAGGAGTTGCGCCTGATTGGCGGTCTCGGGGCTCTTCCTGGTGAACACCGGCTTCGCCACCGCGAGGATGGCGCCGACGTGCGGCAGGACGGCTTTCAGCGCAGGCAGAAACCAGGCGGCCATGGCACCAGTCTACCGCGGCATCAGTACAGCTCGGCGAGCAAGCGCTCCAGCGCCGCCTGGCGCCCTGGCGGCGTGGGTGCGAGCATGCCTTGCTGCTGCAGGATCTCCAGCAGTTTGCGCGGCGCGACCTGTTTGTAACCCACGATCTCGACGTGGCCGGCGTCGACCTGGACATTGGTCAGTTGCGTGTAGTTGTCGACCACCGGGTGGTACTGCTCGGCGAGGCTGAAGATGTAGTCGCTTTCGAGGCAGGTGCCATCCTCGCTCTTGCGGCGGCAGGTATCGCGCTCGTCGGTGACGACCTTGAGGTAGCGCTGCACCGAGCTCAGCAGCGGCCCCGGGTTGCGGATGAATTCCGATGGCGCGGTGATTTCGTACCAGTTGTCGCCGGTGACGATCCAGCACGATGCCGGCAGCGCGCCCAGGCTCAGCCACTGCAGGACCTTGTTGCCGCAGGTACTCGCGACCGCGATGCCAGCGAACGGCGCCGAAACCGTGGCGAGATTGATGTTGACGTCATGCTGGCGCCACTGGGCACGCCGCTCGCGCTCCATCGCCTTGCGCGCCACCAGGCCGCCCATGCTGTGCCCGATGACCGTCACGCTGCGATTGCGCAAGTGGCCGGCCAGCTCGTCGAGCGCGGTGATCAGCTGGCCTGAACTGACCATCAGGCTGTCGCGATCGTCGTAGCTGAAACACGCGGCCTGCTGCCCGTGAAACGCGTACAACTGCGCCAGCGCACGAAAACGCCCGGCAGAGCCGTTGCAACCGTGCACCAGGATGGTCATCGGGTGGTTCGAATTGAAGCGCAGCGTGCGATCGGCCGAGTCGGTGCACGGCCCCAGGAGCGGAATGCTCGCCGCCACATCCGGCGTCGGCAGCCGGCCTGGCTCCAGCGGCTGTGGCTCGGGGACATACGGGGGCGAAAATGCGCACCCGAGCAGCGATGCGGACAGGGCGGCCAGGAGCAGCGTGCGCAGCAGACTTGTCGTCAGTGCCTTTTCCATGAGTCTCAGATCCTTGCGAATCCTACCCTTTCAACTGATGATGTACAGCACGGCGAGGGGCACGAGGTTGAACAGGAGGATGCCGATCTTGTAGATCGCCATCGCGGCGTAGTGGATGGCGTCGAACTGGTCGGCGGAGATGCGAAACCACCGGCCGTGCAGGCGCTGCATCCAATCGTGCGCAAACATGAAGAACAGGAACCAGACCAGCAGCACGCCATAGTTGATGACTGCGCACCAGAGCAGGAAGTTACGTGCGAATTCAACATTCATCGAGTTCCCCTTTCGGTTCCAAAATCCGCTCGCGAAAGTGCCTGACGACTGCGTGCAACGGTCTCGAGACCGCGGGCGCCGAGTGCTACCGCGCGTCCTGCTGCAGGTATTTGTGCACGAAAGCGATCGCCATGCTGCCTTCGCCGACTGCGGAGGCAACGCGCTTGACCGGGCTCAACCTCACGTCTCCGCAGGCGAAAACACCGGGGACACTCGATTCGAGGAGGTAGGGATCGCGGTTGTGCGACCAGCGCCCCGACTTCACCACGTCGTCACCGGTCAGGACATAGCCTCGTGCATCGCGTGCGATGTCCGCCGGCAGCCAGTCGGTCTGGGCATCGGCGCCGATGAAGACGAACAGGCCGCCGCAATCGTGCCGGGTGACCGTCGCGCCTTCGCGCAGGTCGATTTCCGTCAGGTGCGCGTCGCCGTGCGCGGCGACCACTTCCGAGCGCAGCAGAGCCTTCACGTTCGATTTCCCGCGCAGTTGCTCGACCAGGTAGCGCGACATGCCCTTCTCCAGGGAGTCGCCGCGGACGACGAGCGTCACGGTGCGCGCATGATTGGCGAAGTGCATGGCGGCCTGGCCGGCCGAGTTTCCGGCGCCGATGAGGTGGACGTCGAGTCCATGGGCCGCGCTTGCTTCGCTGCGCGCCGCGCCATAGTAGATACCCTTGCCGATGAGCCGGTCGAAGCCCTCGATCGCGAGGCGGCGCCACGTGACGCCGGTTGCAAGGATCACGGACCGCGCCTGGACGGTCTCGTCGCCGTCGAGGTAAATCCGACGCAAATGCGGATCGATGCGAGCGACGGAGCGCGTCACCAGAATCTCCGCCCCGAGCCGCCTTGCCTGCTTGAGTGCCCGACTCGCGAGTTCGTCGCCCGACACACCGCTGGGGAAACCGAGATAGTTCTCTATGCGCGAAGACGTCCCTGCCTGGCCGCCGGGGGCCTCGCGCTCCACCACGAGGGTGCGCAGCCCCTCGGATGCGCCGTATACCGCCGCCGCCATGCCTGCCGGTCCGCCGCCGATGACGATGGTGTCGTATTCGGCAAGGCGAGCGCTCGTTTGCAGGCCAAGGCGCTGGGCAAGGTCGCGTGTCGCGGGCCGATGCAGGAGCGTCCCGTCGGCCAGCTTCAGCGCAGGGCAATCTTCATCCGCAGGTCGGGTTCCGGGCCAGCGCGCGGGCAGGTCGGGGGCATCGGGCGTCAGCCATTCATGCGAGATCTGGTTGCGCGCGAGAAACTGGCGCAAGGCGCCGCAGGCGTTGTCCCAGCGGTGACCGACCATGATGACGCGCGGCTTGGGCGCCTCGGCCTCGATGCCCTGCATCCCGCCGATGCGCTCGCGCGCCAGCGCGGCGACCTTCAGGGAAATCTCGGGCGATGCCGCCGCGATCGCGTAGTACTCCTGGATCTCGACGCGCATCACGCGCGAGGGTTCCGACGCCCGGTAACTTCCGTAGAGCGGCGTGCCGAGGGCGATCGGCAGCTCGCCGAAAATGATGCCGGGGAGGCGCCAGCCCAGGGTGCGCTCTACCCCGTCGATCAATCGGACCACCTCGATCTTGCCGGAGAGGACCGCGAACAGCGCGCGCTCCTGCCCGCCCTCATGCGCGGCGTATTCCCCGGCAGCGAGATGCAGGTCGGCGGCGGTCCGCGCGAGGCGCTCGAGTTCGGGCCGCGCGAGTGTGGAGAACAGCGGAACCGCCCGAACGTCGTCAATTGTCAGCATGGTTTGGCCAGAAGGGGGACCGGGAGCAGACCGGAATCGGAGGATTGCACACTTATCCTGACCCAGAGAAAATGTTGCACAGCTTGCGCGCACGGGCTTCCACTGACCGGCCGGGGAGATAGGTAACAGAAACGTCGGGAGAGATGGGTTACAGAATTTGCTGTCCGTGGATCTGTTCTCCTTTTCGTTGTGTTGGAAAGATAGCGCGAATCGACGACTGCGCTACGCTCCGTCGCCGATTCGCCCTGCCGAATCCGTGCAGCAGAAGGACATGGAAATCTGTAACCCATCTCTCCCGACGTTTCTGTTACCTATCTCCCCGGCCGCTCACGCTCGCTCTGCCATGGTCAGTTAGTCCGGTGCGTCCCTTGCCAGCACAGTCCTCGCGCGCGGCGTAGGACGTAGGGGTTCCTGGGGCCCGCGGAGTCACGGGATTCGGGTGAGCCCTCGAGCGTGATCATTTCCTTGCGCCCGGACTGACACGTGACGATATACCGCGTAGAAGAAACGCGTTCGATCTGCGGTTCGGGCAGCGGGATGAGCAGGTGTTTCTGCCTTTGGGACGGCTCCGCACCCTGAACCAAGGTGGCGCTGGCAAAGGCGAGAGCGATAAGCACGCCTTTGCTTGGAGTGAAGAGACGAGACATCTTGGCGGCTAACGTCTTGGTCTACGGCGGGCCTGCAAAAACCGTCGCACCCGCGCGTTGCTGATGGCCCGTCCGCAGCACCTAGAGTTAGACGCCAGCATGCCGGCGCTCCCACGGTTCCACCGCGCCGCGCTTGATGCTGAACAGGGGATGTGATTCCGGCGCGACCACGCCGCGCCACCTCCGATGAAGAGATGGACTGCGCGCGCTCAACTTGCTCATCAGATGCCGCCATTCGTAGCGGAGCTGTCCCGCAGTGCTTTCAATTCGGGCGTTCGCTCGAACCGGCCCAACTTTCCGGCGGTTGAAGGAGTACCCACGTGACTCAGCCTCTAGAAAAACGGAACTGAGGTAGGCGTTGATCGCGGACCTCGGAGCGGCGTGTAACTGGAACCGAAGAAGTTGGGGGTGATGGCGATAACCTGCGGTTTCTCCTCGAAGAACTGCACGCGCCAAAAGGGCTTCACGCCACAAAGCGACCAGGCCCTGCGGATCCAGGTATTTGGGGTGGAGTGTCCAGAGCCGCATGCTTTACCAGTGACGTCTAACGTTTGAGGTAAGCCTCCCGCGGAGGCCGCAGGCCGGAGCGGGTCGGCTTGACCGAAGGGTTAGACGGCATTCTTGATCTCTGGCGCTGCGGCCGCAGTGTGCTTGCCATTCTAGGTGTGCGGCGGAGCGCGAAGGCACCACCACGCCCAACCGAACATGGTGAGTACCAGAAATGGGTAGGCGAAAAAGGGAAGAGGCTCGGATAGCGGCGTAAGGCTTCTACCTGCAAATACTTGAAGCGCCGTGCCTGCGAAGAGCAATGCGGCGACGAACCCGAGCGCGCGGACGGGCAAGGGCATGACGTTGGGTGTGCTGATGAGTACCAACGCTGCGGCCCACAGCGCCGCACCTGCGGCAAATGATGGGCCACTGGCCTCAAGCGACATAGCTGAACCGGAGACAACCAACGCCTGACCAGCGATGAAGACTAGAAAGCCTGCGGCGAGGAAGTCTTGTCTGTGCCGAATGAAGTGGACTGCAAGCACGGCCGCCCCGACTATGAGAGCAGTGCCATCGACTCCCCACGCCAACCCTCGCAGCGAGGCTGAAGGGGCGAAACTGCCCGCCAAACCAAGGAGTGCGCCGATGATGAGGCACAAGGGGGCAACAAGGGATGGGCGTTCGTTGGACATGATCTCCTCCGGCGGTGTCGCGAATCGTGTTCGTGCCGTCTGGTGCCGTCTAACGTCCCGGCTAACGCGCCGCCCGCTTGCGGGCGGTCGCCGTTGAGCCGGTGGTTAGACCTCGCTCTTTGACACGCTTAAGCGCCTCATTAATGCGCGATTGATAGCCCGAACCCTGCGCCCGAAAGAAAGCAATCACGTCCGCGTCGAGACGTACAGTAGTGAGAACCTTGGTCGGGGCCTTTTGTGGCCCTCGGCCGCGACGCAAGACCGGCAGGCCAAGCATCTCCTCCGACCACGGAGGATTGTCCCGATCAACGGCCTTTGCGGAAGTACTCTTCGGCGATTTCAAAGTAGTAGCGCGCTTCATATTTCTCGGCCTTTCGTAAAGAGATGACGTGCATGTCCTCGTCCCGCTCGATGTGCACTAGGACGACCACTTCACCATTCAGGAGTCCGAACGTAACCATGCGTTTTTCACCATAGTCCTCACGCAGATCCTCGCGGGAGACGGTGAAGTTGTCCCAGATGGCTTCCGACCCCTCGAAGTCCAGCCCATGCGCCTTGATGTTCCTACGGCGTTTGGGTTCGTCCCAGGAGGTCATACTTAAATTGTAGTAACAATATACTCTGAGCGCAACTGGCAGTCCAGCGACAATTGCCTGCGAGGTCTAACGTTCGTGACGACGCGCACCACGCGGAGCGCGTAGCGGCGAGCGGACGGTGTCGCCGTCCATCACGCTGTTATGCCGCTCGGCTTGGGCCGCGTGCAGTAGTGAGCGACGGACCGTCTGTGGCACTTCAATCTCCACAAACCGATCGGCGGCGCAGAAATAATCCTCGCCGCTCCCGTCTTCGACCCGAATGTCGCCATCTTCGGCCGCACATTCATGTGGTAATACGCGATAGGTCTTGTGTAGTTCCGGAGAAGCTGGGTAACACTTATCTCTACGCAAACGACAAACCGCTTTGCAGGGGATTTACGCCGTTCCATTGTCATCTTGCAAATAGCTTTTGCGCTCGATTTCCTTCTTTCCGACCCCGTGGGCCTCATACCCATGTAGCTTGGCGAGCCGCATTCGCCCGGTCGTGAGCCGGACGAGCGCTATACGTTTCGTTTTCCGCCATCTGCCCTTCCCGTAGCTCCTTCTCAAACGCCAAACAGCCGGGGCTGCCTGCAAAGACTTCGTGCCGCGCGAAACCAGGTTGGGGCGCCGGTCAGCTGCGGCGTTTTGTCGGGCCGACCACCGCGGAAACCTTCTTGGCAGACTTGGCCGCGTACATCGCCTGATCGGCTCGTGCCAGCCAATGCTCCAAAAGCACCCCTACCCCGGGCTCGCAGCGTACGCCGCCCACGCTCAAGGACAACTGGTAACGACGGTCGCCCGACCGATTGAATTTGGCGACGTCGCCTTGCACGCGGGTGATGAGCTCGTCAGGATTGCTCCCGGCATCCCAGGTCAGAATGGCAAACTCGTCCCCGCCCAAGCGCGCGACGACATCGGTGGCGCGGAAGGTCATCTTCAGCAGGCGCGCCGCGGCAACGATCATGGCGTCGCCTTCGTCATGCCCCAGGTCGTCGTTGACCTGCTTCAGACCGTCCAGATCCACGAACAGCACCGTGCACGAGATATTGGTACGGCGCGCGAGTTGGTATTCCTGTTCGGCCAACAGGAAGAATCCGCGCCGGTTGTGCAAGCCGGTGAGCTCGTCGGTCAGCGACAGCTGGCGCACTTCCTCTTCCGCGCGCTGGCGCTCTGCAACCTCGCGGCGCAGCTCCTCGTTGACGCTCTGAAGCCTGGCATGAGTCTCGCGCAGCTCGGCGAGCGCCCGTCGGAAATTGTCCTCAGCCTCTTTGCGCTGGGTGATGTCGACGTGCGCTACCAGCACCGCGGGTTCGCTGCGCCAGGAGACCACGGACGCGAAGACTTCGGTCCAGATCAGGGAGGCGTCCTTTCGCAGGCGCTGGGACTCAACGCGCTCAGGGACTGGTTCGCCCCGTAGCCGGGCCAATCGATTCGCCTCCAGCCGGGCCCTCTCGTGCGACGGAACGAGGACACTGTAATGTTGACCGACCAGCTCGGCCGGGCTCGCGTAACCAAAGATTCTTGCTGCCGCCGCGTTAGCGAACTGAATGATGCCGCCTGTGTGAATGTACACGCCCTGAATCGACCCCTCCACCAAGGTCCGATACCGTTCTTCGCTCGCCCGCAATTCCTGCTCGGCGCGCTTGCGCGCCGTGATGTCGCGGTTGGTGCCGGTCATGCGCAGGGCCCGCCCGGCCGCATCGCGCTCGCTCACCGTGCCGGTGGACAGGATCCATTTCCACTCCCCGGTGCGGGCGCGCACTCGGTGCTCGACGGAGTATTCGGCGCGAATCCCTTTGACGGTCTCTCCAGATGCTCGAACGACATGGCCGAGGTCCTCGGCATGCACGAGCTTTGTCAGCTCATCGATCGTCGTGCGCGTCTCGACGACCGGACCGCCGAGCAGCTCCGCCCAGCCCTCGGACTGGTAGACCTCGCCGCTGCGCAGGTCCGCGTCCCAAAGCGCGAGACGAGAGCCCTCCAGCGCGCGCTGCAGCCGTTCCTTGGCGCTCGCGAGCGCCTGCTCTGCGCGCTTGCGCTCGCTGATGTCCTCGACCATGAGGACAAAGTAGCGCGCCGAGCCGTCGGGGTTTCGCACGCAGCTCGCGGCGATTTGGGCGTGAACGATGTCGCCGTCGGCACGCAGGAAGCGCTTCTGCATTCCATAGGCATCGGTCTCGCCGGCGAGCGCCCTTTCGAGAAGCGCGAGGTTCGCCGCAACGTCGTCGGGGTGCGTGTGCTGGACCCAGGTCGTGCCGACCAGCTGCTCCCTCGAGTAGCCGAGCATCCTGCACAGCGGGCCGTTCACCTCGATCAGTCCTTTGGTCGGCGAGGTCAGCGCCATGCCGACCAAGCCGAGCTGGAACGCGCCGCGGAAGCGAGCCTCGCTCTCGCGGATCGCTTCGTCTGCTGTCTTTCTTTCGGTAATGTCGCGGGCAACGCCGCGATAGCCCTTGAAGCGGCCGGCGTCGTCAAAGACTGGCACGCCGCTCGTCGACATCCAGATCGTCTCGCCGGCCTCGTTGACGCGCTGGAACTCGAAATCGCGGTACGGCTGGTGCGCCTCGAGCACCGCCCGCTGCCTCGCCCAGTCCTCTTCCGAGACGCCGAGGGTGGGAAGCTCCCGGCGCGTCTTGCCGATGTGCGAGCCCACCGAAGACCCGGCGGCGCGCACTACGTCGCCGGACATGTCCATGAAACGAAAATTCTCGTCCTGCTCCCAGTACCAGTCGGACGACAGGTCGGAGAGCGTGCGATAGCGCGTCTCGCTGTCGCGCGCCGAGCGCACGGCGCGTTCGGTGCGGTTCTTGAGCGCGCCCGTCATCCAGGCAAGAAACGGCGCGACGAGCGCGAGAACCGCCATGCGCGCGGCGTCGTCGCCCTGAAATTGCAGCGCAGCGCCCGGCGGCGAGAAGAAATAGAGCCCGTAGAGCACCGCGAGCGCGGCGCTCAGCAGCCCGGCGCGCAGGCCGGCGCTGTATCCGGCGTAGATCACCGCGATCAGGGCGAGGGCCGGCGGATTGGGGATCTTCAGAATCCCGTAGCGCGCAAGCGCCTCGTTCGCCGCGATCAGCGCGCAAGTAATGAGCGCCGACTCGGCGACGCCGCGTCTTGCCGCGCTCTTCACGGACCGGGGCTTACGCAGAAAGCCCTCCAATTCCGATGACGTATGTTTCAGCACGCGGGTAACAGGTGCTAAAAGAGGCCAAACCCCAATACCCCAAATACAGGAAGTGGCAGTCCGGAAACCGAAATCTCCAAGTGCCCATGTATATGCCCTGTACTGGCGGCGCGCTGTGTTAGAGGTAGAGGCTTCTTTGTGTCATCCACAGAGTGAGTCTAGAGGTCTTCAAGATGGATCGATACAGCCAATGCGGGCCCTGTTTTCGTGCGGCATAACGTTCGCGGCCACCCGCGCGCGGCCGCCAAAAAGCGAAAACTTGGCGCGGTGCTTGCTGCGCGTCGCGGTGCGCCGCAGGGTTAGACGGCAGCCAGGACGGCTCGGCGGATTGGCTGAGGAAGCTCAATCGGCGCGAAGAAGTTCTGCGGGTAAAGGTAGTCGTCGCCTGACTCGTCAATGATCCGAATTTGCCGGTGCTTCGCCGCGTCGGAATCCGGGAGCACTTGATAGATCTTCCGACGTTCCAGCGACACCTCGTAGCCGTCGTTTTTCAGGCAGACCGCAAATTGCTTGGCTTTCACGGGTTCACTCGATGTAGCGCTTGATCTTGAGCTCTTTGCGCCCGATGCCGTGGGCCTCATACCAGTGTACCTCGGCTAGGCGTGCCGTGCCGTGCCGTGCCGTCCGGCAGACGCACGCGGGCGATGCCTTTGCGCTTCCGCCATCGGCCACGGCCGTAGAGCTTCCGCAGTCGGGGGAGTTCTCGAATAGACGAGCCGGTAGCGAACGTTTCGACATGCGTTAACTCCCCGACGATCTCGAAGTACATCAGCTGCCAACGCGCGTTGTCATTTACTGCCGTCTAACGTTCGCGGCCAGGCGCGCTGGGCGTAGGCGCGCGTAGCGCCGAGCGAAAAGCGTCGCTCTGCGCCGCGCTGTTAAGTTGCATGCTCAGCGAATCCTGCTGAGACGTTCTGCAATACGAGTTTGCCAACCCGGGCCTGTCGCCTTCCATCGTTCGATTACGTCTACGGGAAGTCGGAGGGAGATGAGCTTCCGGGGATTGGCCGAGCGCGGACGCCCGCCCTTGTTCACCACAGCGCGTTGCAGGTTTCGCTCGGTTAGCTCGGGCAGTTCCTTGTACTCGTGTGACCGAATTTCATGAGCGTCGACCCTGGCAAGGTCAGACTTCAAAGTGCGGCGCGAGGAGTGCTTTTTCACGGTCATTGGCCTTTCGCATACTGAATACGTGGCGGACGGTACCCCGAGGCGTATAGGCGATCACGACAAGGCGAGCAGCCAGCAGCCCATAGCAGATGATCCGGGTTTCACCGTAGTTCCTGCGCCTGTCTTCGATCTCAACCGTTAAACCTCGGAAGACGACGGCAGCGTCCTCAAAGTCCAGACCGCGTTCCGCCAATGTCCTCGCCCGTTTAATCGGGTCGAAGGTCAGGTGCATAGGTTATTGTATCTACAGAAACCTATCGTTGCAACAAGTAAGAGCGGCGGATGCCGACATGCAACTTAACGTGGAGCCCACCGGCGTGCGCCGGTTTCACGGCGCACGTCCGTGTGCGGCGCCGGGTTAAAGCGAGGCATCCTTGAACGCCTTCAATACGGCGTTCATGCGCGTTTGGTAACCAGGGCCTTGCGCCTGAAACCACGCGAGCACCTCCGCATCCACGCGAAGAGAGATGGACCTCTTCGCTTCAACAGGCTTCAGACCCTTGCGTACGATGACCCGGGCGATGTGATTGACATCCAACTCGGGATGCTCGGTCGTGATTTTGATATCACGGTTTTTCATGGATTTGACGCGCCCCCAATCAGTTTTGGAGGCTTTTGAAGAGGTAGTGTTCTTCATGTCGAGTCGCTCGCCGAAACGAGATCACGTGAATGCGTTCGCGGGATTCCAGGTGCACGATCGAAACGGCAACCCCATTCAGCAGACCTAGGGTGACGAAACGCTGCTCGCCATAGGAAAAGCGATCGTCTTCGTAGGTCGTTGTGAACCCTTCAAATACGCGCCTGGCATCGGCGAAGTCAAACCCGTGATCTCGGAGATTTGCTTTTCGCTTTCGCTCATCCCACGTAAAGCGCATTTACGCATTGTATATACGCTTGGAAAGGCGGTCAAGCGCCGACTTTGCCGCGCTTTAACGTTCACAGTGAGGAGCGCGCGCCGCTCTTGCGCGCGTCCCTCTCGACTGTGGGGTTAGCTGGCAACCGCTTGGCCATTAAGGTGGAGCTTGCCGAGCACAACGTCGAGAACTCTTGTGTGCGCTGTATCGCTACCGGCGCGGCCTCGCGCTGCACGCGTGCATAACCCAGCCGTTCGAAAAAGCGCTCCGCCGTGGTGGTAAGAAGATAGATGTCCTTTGCCCCATGTGACTGGGCGAAGCGCTCCGCGTGTGCGACGAGTTCCGTGCCGCAGCCTCGGCCCCGACAACTTGCACTGACCGCAAGCGATCGGAGTAGTGCTACCGATTCGTACAACTCGACTCCCACGATTCCGTCCGGAGCACTCGTGGAGCCACAGCCGAAAAAGTTCTCTAGGTGTGCTGCGGTAAGGTCCGACGAAGGCAATCCTGCCTCTGTCAGAAGACGCGTTACAGCCGATACCGGTGGTTGGGGGAACACGTTCATTGTTGCCAGCTAACGTGGAAGCCAGCGGCGCGCAGCCACCGACCTTTGCATGCCGTGACGCTTCCCGCGCGTCCGCTGGGCTGCCGGGTTGGGCCTCACGGTTTGCGGTGCCCCCTCAGATCAGACTCAGCGGACTCTACGACCTCTTTGAGAACTTCCACGACCTCCTGAGTTTGTGTTTTCAACTGCTCACGACAGACTGCCAAGACCCGTTCGTGTTGAACGGCATTTGATGTAAGCGACCACCTGGCTGCACCACCGACCGAAAGGCGTGGTATGTCGCCACGTACGTTGAACCAAGGTAAGGCGCCAATAATTCTGACAATGGGCGAATCATCACCGGTTGCCATGAAGTAGCCCCAGAGAGCATCAAGTACCCATGGCCCCTGCTCCAGAGGTAGATCGAGGATTCCGGGTGGTGTGTTGGCCAGAAAATGCTCGATCATTTGCTTCTGTGCCGGCATTGAATTAAGCAAGGCCCCGAGAAGTTGCTTCGTATCGGGATGACCCGAATACCAAATGGCGAGAACAAGCACAGGTTGGTCGATCTCGGGAAGCGACGTCAGCTTTTCGGCAAGAGGCCGGGCCATCTCGGGATTCTTGCCCAAGACTCCGGCGATAAAACCGAAGAATGGCGGCGCACCCCTTCCTTCTTTCATAAAGCCTTGCGAGCTGGCGGCGCGAACGGCCTCACCAACGAGCTGCGGTTCCGGCTGCACGTAGTAATAGGTAATCCAGCGACCGAGTGCTGTGGGTTCAGAGAATCTGCCATCTGCGGCGGACGCGACGGCACACATCATTGCAAGAACTAAACAGATAAATCGTCGAATGATCGTCATCGCAGTGAGGCCCAACGTGTAGTGAACTGCGTATTTGCGATGTAACACGGCAGGCCGGACACTTGGCTTGTCATCCTTCCCTCTCCATCAAGCGTTTAGCGCTCTGACTATACGTCCGCCGCGCGCAGGCTGCTCGATTGCGCGCATGCGTATAAGAGGATAGCCGCCTTGGGAGGAAGGAATGGACGAGAAATCAGAAGGTTCAGTTCGACCTGATATCAAGAAAACAGATAACCCGCCCCGCCTGCTGACGCAGGTGCACGAAGCGATCCGGCGCAAGTACTACAGCCGCCGTACCGAAGAAGCGTACGTGCACTGGATCAAGCGCTTCATCTACTTCCACGGCAAGCGGCACCCGCGCGAGTTGGGGGAGGCGGAGGTGACGGCGTTCCTCAATGATCTTGCGTCGGCGCGCAACGTGGCCGGCGGCACGCAGAACCAGGCGCTGTCGGCGCTGCTGTTTCTCTACAAGGAGGTGCTGGGGAAGGATCTGGCGTGGCTGGACGGACTGGTGCGCGCGAAGCGTCCGCCGCGGCTGCCCACGGTGCTGACGCGTACGGAGGTGGAGTCGCTGCTGGCGCAGCTGACGGGAGTGCGGTGGCTGGTGGTGAGTCTGTTGTACGGCGCAGGGCTGCGGGTGATGGAGTGCCTGCGCCTGCGGGTGAAGGACGTGGACCTGGAGTACCGGCAGGTCCTCGTGCGCGACGGCAAGGGGGACAAGGACCGGGTGACGATGTTGCCGGAGAAGCTGGTGGAGCCGCTGCGCGCGCACCTGAACCGGGTGAAGGGGTTGCACGCGCGGGACCTGAAGGAGGGCTACGGCGAGGTGAACATGCCCTATGCGCTGGCGCGCAAGTAGCCGCGCGCGGGACGCGAGTGGGCGTGGCAGTTCGTGTTTCCCTCCAAGCATCGCTCGGCGGACCCCGACGACGGGGTGCTGCGGCGTCATCACCTGTTCGAATCGGTGCCGCAGCGCGCGGTGCACGAGGCGGTGCGCGCGGCCGGCATCGCGAAGCACGTGAGTTGCCACACGCTCCGGCATTCCTTCGCCACGCATCTGCTCGAGGCCGGCTACGACATCCGCACGGTGCAGGAACTGCTCGGGCACTCGGACGTGTCCACCACCATGATCTACACGCACGTGCGGAACAAGGGCGGACGCGGGGTGAAGAGGCCGCTCGACCGCCTGGAGGCCGGGACCCGGCCATGAAGCTCCGACTCACGCTGCATGCGCTGGAGCAGATGGAGCGGCGTGGGCTGGAGCGCGCTTTGGTCGAACGGCTGATCGAGAGTCCGCAGCAGGAGCGCGAGGCACGCCTGGGCCGCGTGGCGCTTCAAAGCAAGGTAAACTTTCCCGACGGCGAGTACCTGTTGCGCGCGATTGTCGATCGCCGTATCGAACCGCCGAGCGTGGTGACGGTCTACCGGAGGCGTTACATCGCCAAATACTGGAGGCAGGAATGAAAGCCCGCTACGACGCCGAAACGGACACGCTGACGCTCCTGCTGCGTTCGGCGCCCGTGCACGACAGCGACGAGGGCAATGCCGGCGTGATCCTGGACTACGACCGGGACGGCAACGTGGTCAGCATCGAGATCCTCGATGCCTCGAAGCGGGTGGAGGATCCGGGCAGGATCGAGTACCTGGCGGGCGCCGCCCCGCGCTGAACCAGCCGGGTGCGGTGACGCGCCGGGGTTGTTCCCGGCGCTATACTTTCCTCACTTATGCAGAAGTCCAATCCCTTCGAGCAGGGCCTCGACAAGAATCCCGCCAACCACGCGCCGCTGACGCCCCTGTCCTTCATCGAGCGGGCGGCCTACGTTTATCCGGACCGCACCGCCGTGGTCCACGGCGCGCGCCGGTTCACCTGGCAGGAAACCTACGCGCGCTGCCGCCGCCTCGCCTCGGCCCTCGCCAGGCGCGGCATCGGCAAGG
>JAABQT010000080.1 GCA_011391295.1 Betaproteobacteria bacterium | reverse complement strand
GCGCCCTCCTGCTGCCGCTTTCCGCACAAGGGCATGGAGGTCACCAGCGACTCGGCGCGCGCCGTGCTGTCGCAGAAGATGGTGCTCGAGCTCCTGCTGTCGGACATGCCGGGGAAGGCGTATCGAAAGGATTCCGAGCTCGACGAGTGGGCGCTGAAACTCGAAGTCGGGCTGCCGCGCTTCAAGGCGCGCCACCAGCCCAGGGCCGATGTTTCGCACCCGGCGATCGCCGTGAATCTCGATGCCTGCATCCAGTGCACACGCTGCCTGCGCGCCTGCCGCGAGGAACAAGTGAACGACGTCATCGGCTATGCCTCGCGCGGCGAGCACGCGAAGATCGTGTTCGATTTCGACGATCCGATGGGCGCCTCCACCTGCGTGGCCTGCGGCGAATGCGTGCAGGCCTGCCCGACCGGGGCGCTGATGCCGGCACGCGAGGCCGGGTTGCAACAGGTCGACAAGACCGTGGACTCGGTATGCCCGTTCTGCGGCGTGGGCTGTCTGCTGACCTACCACGTAAAACAGAACGTGATCCAGTTCGTCACCGGCAAGGACGGCCCCTCGAACCACGGGCGCCTGTGCGTGAAGGGGCGCTACGGCTTCGACTATGCACACCATCCGCACCGGCTGACCAGGCCCCTGATCCGCAAACCGGGCGTAAAGAAATCAGCCGACTTCAAGGTGGACCCGGGCAACTGGGGCGAGGTGTTCCGCGAGGCAACCTGGGACGAGGCCCTGGATCTCGCAGCGGCGGGCCTGAAGCGCATTCGCGAGCAGGAGCGAAGCGCGCTCGCCGGCTTTGGCTCGGCGAAGGGGTCGAACGAAGAGGCCTACCTGTTCCAGAAACTGGTGCGCACCGGCTTCCACACCAACAACGTGGATCACTGCACGCGGCTATGCCACGCTTCATCCGTCGCCGCGCTGCTGGAGGGCATCGGCTCCGCTGCAGTGTCCAATCAGGTGAACGACGTGGCGAACTCCGAGGTGATCTTCCTCATCGGCGCCAACCCGACGTCCAACCATCCGGTGGCGGCGACCTGGCTGAAGAATGCGGCCAAGCAAGGCGCCAAGCTGATCGTCGCCGACCCGCGGCGCACCGACCTGTCGCGCCATGCATCGCACTTCCTGCAGTTCAATCCGGACACCGACGTGGCGCTGCTGAACGCGATGATCCATACCATCATCGACGAAGGCCTGGTGGACACGGCGTTCATCAAGGATCGCACCAGCGGCTACGAGGCGCTGAAGGCCAACGCCAAGGGCTACGCGCCCGAGAAGATGGCGCCGATCTGCGGCATCCCGGCGCCCACCATCCGCGAGGTGGCACGCCTCTACGCGACCTCGAAGGCGTCGATCATCCTCTGGGGCATGGGCATCAGCCAGCACGTGCACGGCACCGACAATGCGCGCTGCCTGATCGCTCTGACGCTGATGACCGGCCAGGTCGGGCGCCCGGGCACCGGCCTGCACCCGCTGCGCGGCCAGAACAACGTGCAAGGCGCGTCGGACTCCGGCCTGATCCCGATGATGTACCCGGACTACCAGCGCGTGGCGACGCCGCAAGCCAGGCAGCGCTTCGAGAAGTTCTGGGATACCGAGCTCGACGCAAATCCCGGTCTCACGGTGGTCGAGATCATGAACGCGGCCTACGACGGCAAGATCCGCGGCATGTACATCATGGGCGAGAACCCGGCGATGTCGGACCCGGACCTGGCGCACGCGCGCGCCGCGATGGCGAAGCTCGAGCACCTGGTGGTGCAGGACATCTTTCTCACCGAGACCGCGTATCTGGCCGACGTTGTGCTGCCGGCCACCGCGTGGCCGGAGAAGGACGGCACCGTCACCAACACCGACCGCATGGTGCAGCTGGGGCGCAAGGCGCTGGGGGCGCCTGGCGAGGCGCGCCCTGATTTGTGGATCACGCAGGAACTTGCGCGGCGCCTGGACCTGAAGTGGAACTACGCCGGGCCGAAAGAAGTATGGAACGAGATGCGCGGCTGCATGGACTCGATCCGCGGCATCACCTGGGAGCGCCTGGAGCGCGACTCCTCCGTGACTTACCCTTGCGAGAACGAAGGCGATCCGGGCCAGCCGGTGGTGTTCCAGACCCATTTCCCTACCGCCACCGGGCGTGGCAAGTTCGTGCCCGCGGACCTGATCCGCGCCGACGAGCGGCCGGACGGCGAATACCCGATGGTGCTGATCACCGGGCGCCAGCTGGAGCACTGGCATACGGGCGCGATGACGCGCCGCGCCGGGGTGCTCGACGCGATCGAACCCGAGCCGGTGGTGTCGATGCATCCGCTGGACCTCGCGGCCCTCAAGGCGAAGCCCGGCGAGGTGGTGACGGTGGAGTCGCGCCGCGGCAGGATTTCCCTCTACGCGCGCGCTGACGCCGGCACGCCGCGCGGCGCGGTATTCATTCCGTTCGCGTTCCAGGAAGCGGCCGCCAATCTGCTCACCAACCCGGCGCTCGACCCCATCGGTAAAATCCCGGAGTTCAAGTACTGCGCCGTGCGCGTAACGAAGGGTGGCGCGCGGCCCGCCGACCCGGGATACGGCAAGGGCAAGACTCTCGCACTGACCTCCCGCGTCGCTTGATTTGAGTCAAGAGAGCGGGCGCGTGCGCTCGCCTATAGTCCCGACGTTCGCTGACCAGTCCCTGGGGAATCCGCCATGCCATCCGACATCGAAATCGCACAGGCCGCCAAGCTGCATCGCGTCAGCAAGGTGGCGCTCGAGCGGCTGGGCATCGCCGAGGAGCACCTCGAGCCCTACGGGCACTACAAGGCCAAGGTGTCGCTGAAGTACCTGGAAACGCTCAAAGCGAAGAAGAACGGCAAGCTGATCCTGGTGACGGCGATGACGCCCACGCCGGCCGGCGAGGGCAAGACCACCACCACGGTGGGCCTCGGGGACGCGCTCAACCACATCGGCAAGAAGGCGGTGATCTGCCTGCGCGAGCCCTCGCTCGGCCCGGTGTTCGGCATGAAGGGTGGCGCCGCCGGCGGCGGCTACGCGCAGGTGGTGCCGATGGAGGACATCAACCTGCATTTCACCGGCGATTTCGGCGCCATCCAGCTCGCCAACAATCTGCTCGCGGCGCTGCTCGACAACCACATCCACCACGGCAACGAACTGGGCATCGACGTGCGGCGCATCCAGTGGAAGCGCGTCCTGGACATGAACGACCGGGCGCTGCGCGACGTGGTGGTCTCGCTCGGCGGGCCGGGCAACGGCTACCCGCGCGAGGATGGCTTCGACATCGTGGTGGCCTCCGAAGTGATGGCGATCTTCTGCCTCGCCACTTCGCTCGAGGACCTGAAGAAGCGCCTGGGCAACATCGTCGTCGCCTACACGCGCGAGCAAAAACCGGTGACGGCGCGCGATCTCAACGCGCATGGCGCGATGACCGTGCTGCTCAAGGACGCGCTGGCGCCGAACCTGGTGCAAACGCTGGAGAACAACCCGGCATTCATCCACGGCGGCCCGTTCGCCAATATCGCGCACGGCTGCAACTCGGTGATCGCGACGCAAAGCGCGCTCAAGCTCGCCGACTACGTGGTGACCGAAGCCGGCTTCGGCGCCGACCTGGGCGCGGAGAAGTTCCTCGACATCAAGTGCCGCAAGAGCGGGCTGCGGCCGGACGCGGCGGTGATCGTCGCCACCATCCGCGCGCTCAAATACCACGGCGGCGTGGACGTGAAGGAAGTGAACAAGGAGAACGTCGCCGCGCTGGAAAAAGGGCTGGTGAATCTCGAGCGGCATGTCGAGAACGTGAGCCAGGTGTACGGCATCGCCTGCGTCGTGTCGATCAACCGCTTCACGTTCGACACGCCGGCCGAAATCGCGCTGCTGGATGCGCGCATGAAGAAGCTGGGCGTGCCCGTGGTCCTCGCCACGCACTGGAGCGATGGCGGCAAGGGCGCCGCCGATCTGGCGAGACTCGTGGTGGGCCTGTGCGACAAGCCCTCTAAAGCGACCTTCGTCTACGAGGACGCCGATCCCCTGTGGGAGAAAGTCACCAAGATCGCGCAGAAGGTGTACCGCGCCTCGGAAGTGACGGGCGACGCCAAGGTCAGGAACCAGGTGCGCAAGCTGCAGGACGACGGCTACGGGCACTATCCGGTGTGTGTGGCAAAAACCCAGTATTCGTTTTCCACCGACGTGGCGTTGCGCGCCGCGCCGAGCGGCCACGTGGTCAACGTGCGCGAAGTGCGCCTCGCCGCCGGCGCGGAATTCGTGGTGATGGTCTGCGGCGACGTCATGACCATGCCGGGATTGCCGAAAGTGCCCTCGGCGAACAAGATCGACCTGGTGGACGGCAAGGTGGTGGGGTTGTTCTAGAGCGGCTTACGGCGCAGGCGCAGGTTGAGCATTTCCACACCGACCGAAAAGGCCATGGCGAAATAGATGTAGCCCTTGGGCACGTGGAAGTCCAGGCCATCGGCGACCAGCGCCATGCCGATCATGATGAGGAATGCGAGCGCCAGCATCTTCACCGTCGGGTGGCGCGACACGAAGCGGCCGATCGGGCCGGCCGCCAGCATCATCAGGCCGACCGATGCGATCACCGCGGCGATCATCACCGGAATTTCGCGCACCATACCCACCGCGGTGATGATCGAGTCGAGCGAGAACACCAGGTCGATGACGATGATTTGCCCGAGGATGGCGCCGAACGTCGCGCGCACCGCGGACTGCACCGCAGGCTCGCCGCCGTGGCTCTCGAGCAGTTCGTGGATCTCGCCGGTCGCTTTCCACAGCAGGAACACGCCACCCGCGAGCAGAATCAGGTCGCGTCCGGAGATCGCATTGCCGAGCACCGTGAACAGCGGCGCGGTGAGGCCGACGATCCAGGCGAGCAGCAGCAGCAGGGCGATGCGCATGAACATGGCGAGGCCGAGGCCGAGGCGCCGCGTGAACTCGCGCCGCTCGGGCGGCAGCCGGTCGACCAGGATGGAGATGAAGATGATGTTGTCGATGCCGAGCACCAGCTCGAGCGCCGTCAACGTGATGAACGCGATCCAAGCCTGGGGGTCGAGCAGCAGCTCCATGGCGGTTATTCTGCCATTTTGAGTAGAATCCGGAACCTTCGAGGAGAAGAACAACGATGGAATCCCTAGGCGGCGCAGTCACCATGTTTCTGGTGAGCGCGGCGTTTGTCATCGCCGGCGGTGTGGGGCTGGCGCGCTTCGGCGACGACATCGCCGACGTGACCGGCTGGGGCAAGCTCTGGGTGGGCACGCTGCTCGTCGGCATCGCCACCTCGCTGCCCGAGGTGGTGGTGAACGTCTCGGCGGTATGGCTGGAGAAGAATCCCGGCCTGGCGCTCGGCAACGTGTTCGGCGCCGACATGATCAACGTGTTCGTGCTGGCGCTGGTGGCGCTGGTGTTCGGGGTGAAGCACCTGTTCGGCGTGCAGGGGCGCGACACCGAGCTGCTGATCCTGACCGGCATGGTGCTGGTGGCGATGGCGCTGTTCTTCGGCTCGTTCGGCGACATCAAGCTGGTGGGCTGGACCAGCGTCGGCGCGGTGCTGATCGGCGTGGCCTACGTCTACGGCATGCGCCTGGTGTACAAGGCGGGCAAGACCGACATGGACCTGGAGGACATCCGGGCGCCGACCACCACCCGGGCGCGCAACGCCTGGATCGGCTTCCTCGGCTCGGCCGCGGTGGTGATCGTGGCCGGCCGGTTCCTGGCCGGCAGCGCCGACGCGATCGCGGAGGCGTCCGGCATCAGCGCGAGCTTCATCGGCGTGCTGCTCGTCTCGATCGTCACGACGCTGCCCGAGGGCTCGGTGACGGTGGCGGCCAGCCTGCGCAGGTCCTACGGCATCGCGATGGGCAACGTGTACGGCAGCTGCGCCTTCAACATCACCATCATCTCGATCGCCGACCTGTTTTACACCGAGGGCCCGCTGCTGCGGGCCATGGACGGGGCGCACTTCGCCGCCGCCATCTCCGCCCTGGCGCTGATGTCGATGGGCTACGCGGTGTACCGCCTGTGCCGCTCGGATGCCCTCACCCCGGCCCGGCTGGTGACGGCGACCATCCCGGTGCTCTACGTAGTGGCCCTGTTCGTGGTCTACGCGCTCGGCCAGCGGTAAACGGCGGATTCTTGACTGTGGTCAAGGCCGCCGGTTTGGAGTAAGAATGACAATTAACTGCAGCGTCGCGTTCGAACGACGCGCCGAGGCGAAGGTACACCCCATAGGAGGAGTCATGACACGTTCAATCAGCAAGTTTCTGCTGCTCGCAGCCGCACTCACGTTGCCGATGGCGGCCCAGGCGTGGGAGCCCACCAAGACCGTCGAATTCGTCATTCCCGCCGGCACCGGGGGCGGCGCCGACCAGATGGCGCGCGTGGTTCAGGGGATCGTCGCCAAGCACGGCCTGATGAAAGAGTCGATGGTCGTGATCAACAAGAGCGGCGGCTCGGGCGCCGAGGGTTTTCTCGACGTGAAGGGCTCGCCGGGCAATCCGCACAAGATCATCATCACCTTGTCGAACCTGTTCACCACGCCACTCGCCACGGGCGTGCCGTTCAACTGGCGCGACCTGACGCCGGTGAAAATGCTGGCTCTGGATAATTTCGTGCTGTGGGTCAATGCAGAGACGCCCCACAAGACGGCCAAGGCCTACGTGGATGCGGTGAAGGCGGCCGGGGCCAAAAACACGAAGATGGGCGGTACCGGGGCAAAGCAGGAGGACCAGATCATCACCGCCGCGATCGAGCAATTGACCGGCGCGAAGTTCACCTACATCCCGATCAAGGGCGGCGGCGCGGTTGCAGTGCAGCTGGTGGGCAAGCACATCGACTCCTCGGTCAACAACCCGATCGAGGCGGTGGCGCACTGGCGCGGCGGCAAGCTGCGTCCGTTGTGCGTGTTCAACGACAATCGCATGCCGTACACGGAAAAGCTGACGGACACCATGTCCTGGGCCGAC
>JAABQT010000079.1 GCA_011391295.1 Betaproteobacteria bacterium | reverse complement strand
CGAGCAGTTCGGTGGCGGGCGTGATGGGGTAGGCGGCGACGAAGCGCACGCCGCCGCGCAGCGCGCCGTAGCCCGCGGCCTCGTTGCCGGTGATCAGCCAGCGCGGCGCCTTGCCCGGCGGCGGCGCCAGCGGGTAACCCTGCAGCCCGGCGGCCTGCGCCATGCCCAGGCGCGCCGCGGCGATGCCCGCTTCGAGCCCCTTCTTCATCGACTTCCTCGCCGCCGCCTCGAATGCCCCGGCGGACAGGCCGACCAGTCCGGCGAGCACGCCCAGCGCCACCATGTTCGGCCACGCGCCGGGGACTTGGCCCGCCAGCGCCTTCAGTGGCACCGGCAAGTAGCGCGCGCCGCCGCGCATGAAGACTTCCGGCGGCTCGCCCTGCGCCGGGTCACCGATGATCAGGCTGTCCGGCCCGAGCGGCAGTTCGGCCGCGAAGCGGGAGACGTTCTGCCAGTCGATCGCCGCCAGCACCTGGAAGCGGTCGTCCTGGGCGTCGCCCGGGAAGGTGGACAGGCGCAGCATGGCCGCGGCCTCGCCGCCGCGGATCTGCGGTCCGCTGGTGCGCGTCATCAGGCCGTAGTAGCCGGCCTGCGCCGCGGCCTCCAGCAGCAGGTTGCCGGCGGTCATTACGCCGGCGCCGCCGGAGCCGGCGAGGGCGATCGAAACAGAAGATTTCGCGTCCACGGCGCTATTTGGCGGGCAAGGCGATGCCCAAACCTTGAGATGGATCAAACCTGGCCGCTTTTGCAGGGAGTATTCATGCATCTAATTCGGTATCGTCGTACCGATTTAACGAGAAAGGTTCCCAAATGGGCATGGCGGACGCGAAGTCACTCAAGGACCACGACCTGCCGGCGCTCGCCGCGTGCGGCGTGCGCACCGAGAAGCGCGAGGCGCGCACCCCCGAGGGCAAGGCGGTGCCGGGTCTGGCCAACGCCTGGATCTGGCTCGACAACCCGGCGCAGTACAACTCCTACACCACCGAGATGGTGAAGGGCGTGATCCTCGCGTTGCGCTCGGCCTCCGCCGCGCGCGACGTGAACTGCGTGGTGTTCACCGGCGTGGGCGACAAGGCGTTCTGCACCGGGGGCAACACCAAGGAGTACGCGGAGTACTACGCCGGGCACCCGCAGGAATACCGCCAGTACATGCGCCTGTTCAACGACATGGTGTCGGCGATCCTGGCCTGCGACAAGCCGGTGATCTGCCGCGTGAACGGCATGCGCATCGGCGGCGGCCAGGAGATCGGCATGGCCTGCGATTTCTCGGTGGCCCAGGACCTGGCGCGTTTCGGCCAGGCCGGCCCCAAGCACGGGTCGGCGCCGATCGGCGGCGCCACCGATTTCCTGCCGGTGATGGTCGGTGCCGAGCGCGCCATGGCCGCCTGCGTGCTGTGCGAGCCGTTCTCGGCGCACGAGGCCTACCAGATGGGCATTCTCACGGACATCGTTCCGGCGCTGAAAGTGGACGGCAAGTTCATCGCCAACCCGCTGGTGGAGACGCAGCGCATGTACGACGAGTTCGGGCGCCTCGCCTTCGGCAAACCGAAGACCGGCGAAGCGCTTGCGCAAGGCAAGGCGCTGATGAAAAAGGGCACGGTGGACCTCGCGCAGCTCGATCAGGCGGTCGAGGCGCTGTGCGCGAAGATCCTGCTCACCTTCCCCGATTGCACCACCAAGACGGTCGAGGAGCTCAGAAAGCCCAAGCTCGAGGCCTGGAACCGCAACAAGGAGGACGCGCGCGCCTGGCTGGCGCTCAACATGATGACCGAGGCGCGCGCCGGCTTCGCCGCCTTCAACAGCGGCGCGAAAGACGACCGCGAGGTCGATTTCCTGCTGCTGCGCCGCAAGCTCGCCGCAGGCGAGGGCTGGGCGGGCGACATGCACGACGCGATCCAGCCCGGCAAGAAACATGGCTGAAAGCCCGCTCAAGGTCTGGCTGGAGCGCGATGGCGCGCTCCTGAGGCTGCGCCTGGCGCGGCCGAAGGCGAACATCGTCGACGCGGCGATGATCGCCGCGCTCGCCGGCGCGTTCGCGGCACACCGCGACAACGCGGGACTGCTCGCGGCGCTGGTGGACCACGAGGGGCCGCACTTCTCCTTCGGCGCGAGCGTCGAGGAGCACCTGCCCGCGTCCTGCGAGCAGATGCTGCGCTCGCTGCACGATCTGCTCGGCGCGATGCTCGACTGGCCGCGCCCGATCCTGATAGCGGTGAAGGGACAGTGCCTGGGCGGCGGACTGGAATTCGCGCTCGCGGGGCATCTGCTGTTCGCCGCGCCCGAGGCGCAGTTCGGCCAGCCGGAGATGAAGCTGGGCGTATTCGCCCCGGCCGCCTCGGTGCTCCTGCCGCTGCGCATCGGCCAGGCGCGCGCCGAGGACCTGCTCTATTCGGGCCGGTCGATCGACGCGCCCAGCGCACTCGCCTGGGGCCTGGCGAATGAAGTGGCGGCGGACCCGGTCGCGGCCGCCCTCGCCTATTTCGAGCAGCACCTGTCGGCAAAGAGCGCCGCGGCGCTCGCGCTGGCGGTGCGCGCGGCGCGCGAGCCCTTCGCCAACCTGGCGCGCGCCCGCCTCGGCGACGTCCAGGCGCTGTACCTGGAAAAACTGATGCGCACGCGCGACGCCAACGAGGGCCTCACGGCGTTCCTCGAGAAGCGCGCGCCGCGCTGGGAGCACCGATGAACACCCAAGAAATTATTGCGCGCTGCGAGCACCTGTTCGAGGACCTGCGCTTTGGCGCCGTCAAGGACTGGAAGGCGGCCAAGCCGGGGCGCAAGGCCATCGGCTACATGCCGATCTACGTGCCGCGCGAGATCATCCACGCCGCGGGCATGCTGCCGGTGGGCATCTTCGGCGGCGGCGACCAGCTCGAGGTGATCCAGGGCGATGCCTACTACCAGAGCTACATCTGCCGCATCCCGCGCTCGACCATCGAGCTCGGCCTCACCGGCCGGCTGGACTGCCTGGACGGGATGCTGTTCCCCTCGATCTGCGACGTGATCCGCAACCTCTCGGGCATGTGGCAGATCATGTTCAAGGACAAGTACGTCAAGTATTTCGACGTGCCGCAGAACTACGACGACGCGATCGGCGGCGAGTTCTACGTGCACGAGATGCAGCTGCTGCGCGAGGACCTCGGCAAGCTCGCCGGCCGGCCGGTCACGGACCAGGCCTTGCGCGCCTCGATCGCGGTGTACAACGAGAACCGCCAGGCGGTCCGCGACCTGTACGCCTATCGCGCCGCGAAGCCCTGGCAGGCGCCGACCTCCGAGCTGTACCTGGTGCTGCGCGCCGGCTGCGTGCTGCCGCCCGAGGAACACACCGCGCTGGTGCGCAGCTACCTGAGCGAGGCGGCCAAGGAGACGCGGCCGCAACGCGACAACGCGCGCGTGGTGCTCACCGGCTCGTTCTGCGAACAGCCGCCGCTCAGCCTGATCAAGTCGATCGAGATGGCCGGATGCTACGTGGTGGACGACGACTTCCAGCTGATCCAGAGCTGGTTGCTCGACGAGGTGCCGGTCACCGGCAACCCCCTGGAGGAACTCTCGAAAGCCTTCCTGCACCACTCGACCTCCACCTCGTCGAAGTACGACGAGAAGAAGGAAGACAAGGGCAAGTTCCTGCTCAGGCAGGTCAAGGAACGCGGCGCCGAAGGCGTGGTGTTCGCGGCGCCGTCGTTCTGCGATCCCGCGCTGCTCGAGCGCCCGATGCTGCAGGAGATCCTCGCCAGGCACAAGGTTCCCTACACCGCGTTCAAGTACTCCGAAAACACCGGCCAGATGGCCCCGATCCGCGAGCAGGCGGGAACCTTCGCCGACTCGATCAAACTATGGAGCGCCGCATGAGCACACCGATCCAGATCGTGCCGGGGACCCGCACCCCGAAAAAGCCGCCGCAGGTCCAGAAAGAGGACTCGATGTGGCTGCAGAAGGAGCTCATCAACGGCAACTACCATGAGCTTGCCACTGCGCACGAGATGAACCGCAAGGTATCCGCGACCTTCGTGCCCGGGAATCTCAACGAGCTGCTGATGTGCTTCAATTTCGCGCGCAGCCTGCCGGAGACCAACGCACTGCAAAACGGCATGCGCAAGAAATCCGGCAAGATGATCATGGATGCCGAGCGCGATGGACACTCGGAAGACGTATGCACGTACGTCAAGGCCGACCTCGGCATGATGCTGCAGGGGCAAGTGGGGCCGACCGGCGAGGCGCTGCCCACGCCCGACGTGCTGCTGCTGTCCTACACCGGCTGCTTCACCTTCATGAAGTGGTTCGAGCTCATCCGCCAGAAATACAACTGCGAAACCGTGATGCTGCACGTGCCGTACCAGGGCGACGGCAAGATCTCGAAGAACATGCGCGACTACGTCCTCAAGCAGTTGAAGGAGAAAGTCATCCCGACACTGGAGAAGGTGTCGGGCGTGAAGTTCGACATCGACCTGCTGCGCCAGTACATGCGCGAGTCGGCCAAGGCCGAAGAGGACCTGGTGTGGACGCTGCAGTCGGCCAAGCACAAGCCCTCGCCGATCGACGGCTACTTCGGCGCGGTGTACTACATCGGCCCGATCTTCACCGCGTTCCGTGGCACGCCCGAGGCGACCAAGTTCTACAGCGTGCTGCGCAGCGAGATCGCGCAGCGCATCCGCGAGGGCAAGGGACCGGTGACGCCCGAGGGCGAGCACCCGGGTGAGAAGTACCGCCTGGTGGTCGAGGGGCCGCCCAACTGGACCAGCTTCCGCGAGTTCTGGAAGATGTTCTACGACGAGGGCGCGGTGGTGGTGGCCTCGACCTACGCCAAGGTCGGCGGCGTGTACGACTTCGGCTTTCGCCACGACCCGGAGCATCCGCTCGAGTCGCTCGCCGAGTACTGCCTGGGCTGCTACACCAATCTCAACTTCCCGCAGCGCATCGACATGATCTGCAAGTACATCGACGAGTACCAGGCCGACGGCCTGCTGATCAACTCGATCAAGAGCTGCAACAGCTTCTCGGCGGGGCAGCTCCTCATCCTGCGCGAGGTCGAAAAGCGCACCGGCAAGCCGGCCGCGTTCATCGAGTCGGACCTGGTCGACCCGCGCTACTTCTCGGCGGCCAACATCAAGAACCGGCTGGAGAGCTATTTCCAGATGGTCAAGCAAAAGCGCACGGCCACGGCCGCGCACTGAGGGGATCGCCATGCGCTGCTTCATCGGCATCGACCTGGGCTCGACCACCACCAAGGCGGTGGTGATCGACGAACAGCACAGGATCCTCGGGCGCGGCATCACCAACTCGCGCTCGAATTACGACACTGCGGCGACGGTCGCCAAGCAGGAGGCGCTGCTCTCGGCGCGCTTTCACCTGTTTCGCGAGGCGCTCGGCACGAGCGGCGCGCTGAACGGCGGGCTGGACGAATTCGTCGGGCAGCTGGAGCGCGACTTCCGGCTCGAGCAGTTCCTCGTGCAGCTCGCGGACCTGGAGCAGGTGTGTGCCAAGAGCGTCGCCACGGCGCGCTTCGGCGAGGCCGAGAAAGCGGTGAGCACGGCGCTCGGGGCCGTGTTCGCGCGGCTGCGCCAGGAGGCGCCGGAGTTGTTCGCGCCGGGCGCGAAGAGAAAGAGCGATTTCTTCCGCGACATCGCCGGCAGCCGCTACCTCGCGATCGGCGAGGAAGTCGCCAAGGACAGCGGACTGCGCTACGACTTTCTGCTCAACGTCTTCGACCGCTCGATCATCGAAGTCGAGAACCGGGTGTATCTCGACTCGCTCGCGCCGCACCTGCTGGCGGCGCTCAAGCGCACCTTCAAGGCGCTGCCCGAGACCGCGGCGCGCGGCGAGGCGGTACGCGCGCCCATCCAGGGTGTGCTCGACATGCCGCTCGAGGAGGCCTACGTGGTGGGCACCGGCTACGGCCGCGCCAGGCTGCCGTTTTCCAAGGAGCACGTGCGCTCTGAAATCCTGTGCCACGGCCTGGGTGCCCACGTGATGTATCCGCACACCGCCACGGTGCTCGACATCGGCGGCCAGGACACCAAGGCGATCCAGGTCGACCCGCAAGGCATCGTCGAGAGCTTCCAGATGAACGACCGTTGCGCCGCGGGCTGCGGACGCTACCTCGGCTACATCGCCGACGAGATGAACATGGGCCTGCACGAGCTCGGGCCGCTGGCCATGAAATCCACCAAGATGGTGCGCATCAATTCGACCTGTACGGTGTTCGCCGGCGCCGAGCTGCGCGACCGGCTGTCGCTGGGCGAGAAGCGCGAGGACATCATGGCCGGGTTGCACCGCGCGATCATCCTGCGCGCGATGTCGATCCTGGCGCGCTCGGGCGGGGTGCGCAACGAATTCACCTTCACCGGCGGCGTGGCCAAGAACGAGGCCGCGGTCAAGTCGCTCACCGAGCTGATCGCGGAGAACTACGGCAAGGTGACGCTCAACATCGACCCCGACTCGATCTACACCGGTGCGCTCGGCGGCGCGACCTTCGCCTGGCGCGCGGTGATGGAGGAGGGCAAGGCCATCGAGAAGCGGGAGGCGGCGTGAGCATCCATACGATCGGCATCGACATCGGCTCCGGGGCGGTGAAGACGGTCCTGTTCCGCAGCGATGGCGACCAGACCGAGTGGCTGGCGCGGCGCTGCGAGCGCATCCGCCGGCGCGACCCGATGGAGCTGGCCAAACAGGGTTTCGACGAAGTGCTCGAAGAAACGCAGCTTGCGCCCGAGGCGATCGCCTACACCGCGACCACCGGCGAGGGCGAGAACGTCAAGTTCGCCACCGGGCATTTCTACACCATGACCACGCACGCGCGCGGCGGCGTGTACCTGCAGCCGGCGGCGCGCGCGGTGCTCGACATCGGCGCGCTCAACGGCCGCGCGATCTACATTGACGAGCGCGGCAAGGTGTTGTCGTACAAGATGACCAGCCAATGCGCTTCGGGCTCGGGGCAGTTCCTCGAGAACATCGCGCGCTACCTCGGCGTGGCGGTCGAGGAGATCGGACGCCTGTCCAAGACCTCGGAGAACCCGGAGAAGGTGAGCTCGATCT
>JAABQT010000078.1 GCA_011391295.1 Betaproteobacteria bacterium | reverse complement strand
GCGTCCAGCGAATCGGGCACGATGCCGTAGTCGCGCAACTCGCAGCCGAACGCCTGCGCCAGCCCGTTCAGGGTGAAGCGGTTGGAGTTGTAGATGCGCCCCGGCGGCAGGGGGTCGCCCGGCATTACCAGCTCGTCGCCGGTGAAGAACAGGCCCAGGCGCACGCGGCGCAGCAGCGGCAGCGCCCTGATGCCGACCGAGGCGGCAAGTCCCGTGTCCTGCGGCCGCAGGCGGATGCCCGCGGCGAGGATGCGGTCGCCCCTGCGGATGTCGCTGCCGGTGCGCCGGATCCAGGCCTCCGGTTCCGGCACCTTCTTCACCACCACGAAGTCCCCATCGGCCGCGCAGTATTCCTGCATCACGATCGCGTCCGCGCCCGGCGGAATCGGCGCCCCGGTGAAGATGCGCGCCGCGGTGCCAGGCTCGAGCGCGCGGCCCACCGCCCCGGCCTGGATGCGCTGCGCGATCTTCAGGCGCGCATCGGGCGACTTTACGTCCGCCGCGCGCACCGCGTAGCCGTCCATGGCGCTGTTGTCCATCGGCGGCACGTCCATGGTGGAGCGCTGGTCCTGCGCCAGCACGCGCCCCACGGCCTCCAGCGTGGGCACCTGTTCCACGCCGGTGACCGGGCGCGCGCCCGCGAGCAGCACTTCCAGCGCCTCGTCCACCGAGAGCAGGCCCTTGTTCATTCGAGCTTCAGGTGCCTGACGATGAAATTGGCGATGCCCGCATCGTCATTGAGATCCAGCAGCGGCAGCTTGGTCTCGACTCTCGCGTCGCTCGCCACGGCGACGATGTGCGCGTCCTGCGGGTGCAACAGTCCCTCGCCGGTCACGGCGCGCCAGACTTCGAGCTTGGGGATCGGCGCGTGCTTGAAGCCCTCGACGATCAGCAGGTCGCAGGGCGAGAGACGCTTCAGTTGCTCGTCGAACGAGGGCTCCTGGGCGCCGCGCAGCTCGTGCATCAGCACCCAGCGCCGCGACGAGGTGACCAGCACCTCGGTGGCGCCGGCCTGGCGGTGGCGCCAGGAGTCCTTGCCCGCGTGATCCACATCGAACGTATGGTGCGCGTGCTTGATGAGCGATACGCGCAGGCCGCGCTGCACGAAGCGCGGGAACAGTTTTTCGATCAGCGTGGTCTTGCCGCTGCCCGACCAGCCGGCGAAGCCGAACACCTTCATGCCAGCACCATCTTGGCCCCGGCGAGCAGCAGCACCACGGCGAGCACGCGGCGCACGACGGGATTGGCAAAGCGCCGGCTGCCGTATTCCGCGCCCAGCCAGCCGCCGGCCAGCACCACGCCGGCGAGCACCCAGGTGGCGGATGGCAGCGACGCCGTTCCGGCGACGAAACCGGCCGCCAGGCCGGCGAGCGAATTGACCAGGATGAAGGGCGCGGCCACCGCGGAAGTCTGCTTGGTGCCGGCCCAGCCGAGCATCAGCACCAGCGGGCTGAGGAAGATCCCGCCGCCGACGCCGGTGAGCCCCGCCAGCAGTCCCATCGCCGCGCCGATTGCCATCGCCAGGGCGATCGCGGGTTCGCGCACCGCGCGCATTTCATCCCCCGCACGGCCGCTGCGCCAGAGCGGCCAGGCGGCGTACACGAGAACCAGCCCCACCACGACCTTGTACAACTGCCCCGGCAGCGTGATCGCGCCGCCGAGGTAGGCAAAGGGGATCGAGGCGGCGGCGAACGGCCAGAACAGGCGCCAGCGGAAGTGACCCGCGCGCCAGAACTTGAACGAGGCAATCGACGACACCAGCACGTTCAGGGTCAGCGCGATGGGCCGCATCTCCACCGGCGCAAGGCCCGCAAGCGCCATGGCCGCGATGTAGGCGGACGCGCCGCCGTGGCCGACCGAGGCGTAGACGAAGGAAGCCACGAGCATTCCCGAGGCCAGCAGCAGCAGGATCGTCTGGTCCACGCTCAGCGTCGCTTGCCGTCGGTGGCGTTCGGAAAGAAGAGTTGCATGCCCCCGATCTTATAGTCGGCAATGGTCGCCTGTCCCTGCGGCGACACGATCCAGTCGATGAATGCCTGCCCCAGGTCGCGCTTGACATGCGCATGCTTCGCCGGGTTCACCAGGATCACGCCGTACTGGTTGAACAGCCGCCGGTCGCCTTCCACGGAGATCACCAGTTCGCCGCGATTCCTGAACGACAGCCAGGTGGCGCGGTCGGTGAGCGCGTAGGCGTTCTTCCCGACCGCGACGTTCAGCGTAGGGCCCATGCCCGATCCGGTGTCGCGATACCACGGCCCCCTGTCCCGTCCGATGTCGATGCCCGCCACCTCCCACAACTGCAGTTCCGCGAAATGCGTGCCGCTGTTGTCGCCGCGCGACGCAAAGGGCACCTGCGCGGCCCGGATCGCGTGAAACGCCGCGACGATGTCCTTGCCGCCGCCGATCTTCGCCGGATCGGCCCTGGGCCCGACCAGCACGAAATCGTTGTACATCACCTCGACGCGGCGCAGGCCGTAGCCGTCGGCGACGAACTTCTCTTCCAGCGCCTTGGCGTGCACGAACACCACGTCGGCATCGCCGCGCCTGCCCACGTCGAGCGCCTGCCCGGTGCCCAGCGCCACCACGCGCACCTGGATGCCGGATTTCTTCTCGAATCCGGGCAGCAGGTGCCGGAACAGGCCCGACTGCTCGGTCGAAGTAGTGGACGCAATGGTGATGTAGCGCGTCTGCGCCTGAGCCGTCGAGAACATCATCATTGCCAGCAACGCTCTGAGCATCATGCCCATGGCAGCTCTCCTTTAACGAACGCCGCGGCTTCCGGGGAAGCCGGCTGCGGAAAGAACCGCTCCACGGGCGCGCGCTCCAGCACGCGACCCTGGTGCAGGTAGATCACTTCATCGCCCAGGCGCCGCGCCTGACCGAGGCTGTGCGTGGACATGACCACCTTGGTGCCGGCGGCATCGAACGCCTTGATGATGGTTTCAATCTCGCGCGTCGCGCCCGGGTCGAGGTTCGCCGTCGGCTCGTCGAGGAACAGCACTTCGGGATGCAGCGCCCACGCGCGTGCCAGCGCGAGCCGCTGCTGCTCGCCGCCCGAGAGCACGCGTGCCGGGCGCTGCGCCGCGTCGCGCAACCCGACCTCCTCGAGCGCCTCCTGCGCCAGTCGCTCGCGCTGCGCCGCCGGCACGCCGGCCACCTTGAGCGCGTAGGCCACATTGGCGAGGACCGATCGGCGCAGCATCACCGGCCGCTGGAACACCATCGCCTGGCGCCGGCGTGCGCCCTGCGAACTCCAGTTGATCTGGCCCGCGCTCGGCGCGAGCAGGCCGTGCATCAGGCGCATCAGTACGCTCTTGCCCGCGCCGTTGGCGCCCAGGATGATGGTGCTCGGGCCGGCCTCGAGCACCAGGCTCACGCGCTCGATGATGCGGCGGCCGTCCACGGCATACGTGACCTTTTCCAGGCGCAGCGGCAGGATGGCGCTCATCCGTATCTGCGCCGCGCGGCTTCCTTGATCACCTGCGCGGCGGCGTTGAGCGCCAGCACGATGGCGATGAGCACCATGCCCAGCCCGAGCGCGAGCGGCAGGTCGCCCTTCGAGGTCTCCAGTGCGATGGCCGTGGTCATCACCCGCGTCACGCCATCGATGTTTCCGCCGACGATCATCACCGCCCCGACTTCTGCGCTTGCCCGGCCCAGCCCTGCCATCACGGCGGTGAGCAGCGAAAAGCGGATATCCCACAGCACGGTGAGGGCTGCGCGCCAGCCCTCGACGCCGAACGAGCGCAGCTGCTCCTCGTATTCGCGCCAGGCGTCCTCTACCGCCTGGCGCGCGAGCGCGGCGATGATCGGCAGCACCAGCACTGTCTGCGCGATGACCATGGCCTGGGGCGTGAACAGCAGCCCGAACTCGCCCAGCGGGCCGGCGCGAGAGAGCAGCAGGTAGATGAACAACCCCACCACGACCGGCGGCAGGCCCATCAGCGCGTTGAGCACCACGATCGCCCCCTGCCGCCCGGGAAAGCGCCCTACGGCCAGCACCGCGCCCAGCGGCAGGCCCAGCAGCGTGGCGAGGGTCACCGCCGACAGGCTCACGCCCAGGCTCAGCCCGACGATCTCCCACAGGCGCAGGTCGAGCGTCGCCACCAGACGCAGGCCGGAGCCGAGCGCCTCAAACATTCTCGTTACGCATCTTCGTGCATCTCATGGCAATCCCATGGACTGTACACGGCAGCCCGCGCCTTCTTAAAGGGCCGCGGCGCGACGAGCGGGGTTGACAACCGCCGCCGGGAAGCGGCAAAGTGGGCGCCTCGGGGAACGCAGTCTCCCCGCGCCATCCCGGCAAGACGGTTGCGTCCAAGCTCTGCGGTCTCTTCAGGAGAGAGCCATGGACGCGAGCATCACCCCCGCCGCACTGCGGCAAGCCCTGCGTTCCGATCAACGCCCGCTGGTCATCGACGTGCGCAAGGCGCCCGCGTACCTGGCCGCGCCCGACGTGGTGCGCGGCGCGCTGCGCCGCGACCCGGCGCGCATCGCCGAGTGGAGCGCCTCCCTGCACGCGGCGTCGGGCGTGGTGGTGTACTGCGTGCACGGCCACGAAGTCAGCCAGGGCGCAGCGCAGGTGTTGCGCGCCGCCGGCATCGACGCGGCCTACGTGGAAGGCGGGATCGAGGACTGGCGTTCTGCGGGCGGCGAGCTGATGCGCAAGCCCGAGGGCGCGCCGACGCGCTGGATCACGCGCGAGCGGCCCAAGATCGACCGCATCGCCTGCCCGTGGCTGATCCGCCGCTTCATCGACGCGGACGCTGAATTCCTTTACGTCCCTGCGCCTGATGTGCAGCGCGCCGCGCAGGAGAACTCCGCCACGCCCTACGACGTCCCCGGCACCGAGTTCTCGCACGTGGGCGGGCGCTGCAGCTTCGATGCCTTCCTGTTCCGCTGTCACCTCGCCGAGCCCGCGCTGCAGCGGCTGGCGCTGATCGTGCGCGGGGCGGACACCAATCGCCCCGAGCTGGCCCCGCAGGCCGCGGGGCTGGTCGCGATCTCGCTCGGCCTGTCGGGCATCTTCGCCGACGACCATGAAATGCTTGCGCATGGCATGACGGTTTACGACGCGCTGTATGCCTGGTGCAGGAGCGAAAAGACGGAGGTGCACGCGTGGAACCCCGCCATGTCTCGCTGAAGGAGGCGTTCCGCTTCTGGCTGAAGCTCGGCTTCATCAGCTTCGGCGGCCCGGCGGGCCAGATCGCCATCATGCACACCGAGCTGGTGGAGCGCCGGCGCTGGATCTCGGAGAAGCGTTTCCTGCACGCGCTCAACTACTGCATGCTGCTGCCCGGCCCGGAAGCGCAGCAGCTCGCGACCTACATCGGCTGGCTGATGCACCGCACCTGGGGCGGGATCGTGGCCGGCGGGCTGTTCGTGCTGCCCTCGGTGTTCATCCTCATCGCGCTGTCGTGGATCTACCTCGCCTGGGGCGACGTGCCGCTGGTGGCGGGAATGTTCCACGGCATCAAGCCGGCGGTGGTGGCGATCGTGCTCGCCGCGGCGCACCGCATCGGCCTGCGCACCCTGAAAAACGAGTGGATGTGGGCCATCGCCCTGGCCGCGTTCGTCGCCATTTTTGCGTTCGGCGTGCCATTTCCCGCGATCGTGCTCGCCGCCGCCCTGATCGGCTACGCGGGCGGGCAACTGGCGCCCGCCAAGTTTTCCGTCGGTGGCGGGCACGCTGCGGCACAGGCAGGCTACGGCCCGGCATTGATCGACGACGATACGCCTACGCCGGCGCACGCATTGTTCACTTGGCGCAAGTTCTACGCCTATATCGGCATCGGGCTCGCGCTCTGGTCGGTCAGTCTCGCGGGCCTGCTCCTGGGCTTCGGCTGGCAAGGCACCCTTACGCAGATGGGCTGGTTCTTTACCAAGGCGGCGCTGCTCACGTTCGGCGGCGCCTACGCCGTGCTGCCCTACGTCTACCAGGGTGCCGTGGAGAATTTCCAGTGGCTGAGCGCACCGCAGATGATCGACGGCCTTGCGCTCGGCGAGACCACGCCCGGGCCGCTCATCATGGTGGTGGCTTTCGTCGGTTTTGTCGGCGCGTGGACCAAGGAAGTTTTCGGCCCCGAGGCGCTGGTGCTCGCTGGCGCTGCCGGGGCCGTGGTCGCAACCGTGTTCACGTTCCTGCCCTCCTTCGTGTTCATCTTCGCGGGCGCCCCGTTCGTCGAGACCACGCACGGCCAGCTCCGCTTCACGGCACCGCTTGCCGGGATCACCGCGGCGGTGGTCGGCGTGGTCGTCAATCTTGCGGTGTTCTTTGCCTGGCACGTCCTGTGGCCGCACGGTTTCGACGCTGCGTTCGACTGGATATCGGCGGCGATCGGTGCGGCGGCGTTTTTCGCCCTGCTGCGCCTGAAGCTGGGCGTCATGACCGTGGTAGGCGGGAGCGCGCTGGCAGGCCTCGCCGTCGCGTTCGGCCGCTTGCTCATCTAGGTCGCGTGCGGCCGGGTAGACTGCCCGGGTGCATTCAAGCCAACCACAGGAGAGCACGCATGCCCGCCTATGCAATCGCCGAAGTCGACGTCATCGATGCGGCCGCCTACGAGGAGTACCGCAAGCTGGTCCCGGCGACCATCGCCAAGTACGGAGGGAAATACCTGGTACGCGGTGGCGCCACCGAGGTCAAGGAAGGAGAATGGAGGCCAAAGCGCCTGGTGGTGCTGGAATTCGCCTCGATGGACCAGGCGCGCAAGTGGTACCACTCGCCGGAATACGCGCCGGCGCTGGCGCTGCGCCTGAAGGCCGCGCGTTCGAAGGTGCTGCTGGTGGAGGGCGCCGCTTAGCAGCGCGACGCTACTTCTTCTTGGCGGCGGCCTTGGCGCCCATCATGGCGGGCTTCGCGTCCATGGCGATGCCCTTGTTCTTCTTGTAGTTGGCTGCCGCCCGATCCTGGGCGTTGCCGAGCAACTCGGCGTCCTTGGCTTTTGACGCAGCGGCCTTGGCGGCCTCGGCAGCTTTTTCCGCATCGCTCTTGGGCGGCGGGGCCGGCAGTTTGGCATGCGAGGCCGCAATGACCCCGGCCAGCAGGCCGCCGGCGAGCGCGAGC
>JAABQT010000077.1 GCA_011391295.1 Betaproteobacteria bacterium | reverse complement strand
TTTCGTAGTGAACACGCCCGGGATGGTGGTGAAGTAACTCGGCCAGCCCGTGCGGCTGTCGAACTTCATCGCCGAGGTGAACAACGGCAGGCCGCAGCCCGCGCACACAAAAACACCGGCGCGTTTTTCGTTGTCGAGCGGGCTGGTGCCGGCGCGTTCGGTACCGTCCTCGCGCAGCACGTTGTAGGCGAGCGGGGAGAGGCGCTTGCGCCATTCGTCTTTGGACAACTTCAGCGCGTCCGTCACGGACGGCACGGGTGTGCCGGCAGCGAGGAAAGTCTTCCAGTTGTTCTGCAGCTCTTCGACCATCTGCGGTCCTTTCGTCTGCGCGTGGACTTGCCAGCCGGCACCCGCGAACGGAGCGGCGGCCAGTACCTTCAGCAATGTACGTCGATCCATTTGGCCTCCTTGCGAGTTTAGTCGAAACCGGGGCGCGGTCCTGACACGCAAATGGAAACGGCCACCCGGGCGGTGGCCGTTGGACTGCCTGCTCGGCCGGGAGTTCTAGTGGCCCGCGTGGCTGGCGATCGCCACGCCGATGATGGAGCCGAGGATCAGGCCGCGGAGAACGTTGTGCGAGTGCGAATCCTGGTACACGGCCACCGGGCGATGCACTGTCGCAGGCTGCTGCACGATGACCCGGCGCTGTCCATAGTAGTGGCGGGGACCGTGATTGTTGACGTAGTACGGCCTGTGAAACCGGTCTGCGCGGGACTGGTGCTGGAACTGGTCGCCCCGTTGAAACTGGCGGTCGCCCCGGTTGCCATCGGCAAAGGCGGGCGCGGCGGCGAGGAGTGCGGACCCTGCGAGGGCGGCGAGCGTGACTTTTTTCAGGTTCATGACTGACTCCTTTGGTTGTGGGTCCGGCACCTGCAATGACGCCGGCACGCAGTCATGGTTGCCTGGAGCGACAGTCACGTGTGTTACCGAGTGTAATTACGGTAACGCGCGCGGGCGTGTACTACTCCCGCGCCCTGGGTCGCCGGTACTGCAGCATGCCGCCGACCTTGCGCTCGAAAGGATCGCGGCGCGTCAGCGCGCGCTCCTGGGCGGGGGTCAGCAGCCGGTAGTGCGGCAGCGCCTCGAGGCGGTCGGCAACGTCCCAGGCGTTGTCCTCGTTCGTGACCCAGTCCGCGGTGCGCATGGCGCGCAGGTCGAAAGGGCGCGAATAGGTGCGCAGCGTCTTGTGCTCGCGCCGGTTGGCGTACTCGTGCAGGTAGGTCATCGCTAGTTCGCGCAGGCTGCGGTACACGGGGTCGCGGCCGCGCAGGCCGAGGCCGTTGGTCTTGGAGAGCGCGCCCCAGCGGCCGCGGCGCTTGTACAGCGCCACCACGTGGTCGAAATCGCGCACCGCCTGGAAGTCGAGCAGCAGCGGCGGCTCCCCGTGCACCCACAAGGCCGCCGCGGCAAGCATGGCGCCCTCGATGCAGTGCGCGCGGCGTGAACGCAGCACCACGCGCACCGAGCTGCAGGTGTCGCCCTCGGGCTCGAAGTTCTGGCGCAGGTGGTAGAGGAAGTCCTGGATCCTTCGCGGGCTGTCCAGGCGTCGCAGCACGGCGAACTCGGCCTTGGTGAGGCCGAGGTCTTCGCGCCGGGCAAATCTTCTTCTGCTCGCGTTCATGGGGCGCGTAAAGTATACCGGCGTCCATCGGTGGCGCATGCGAGAGGCGCGGGCCGCTGCCTTGGAAAACGCGGCAGAACTACCCTGGAGGAAGCATGGCTTACGTTGATGGATTCGTGGTGCCGGTACCGAAGAAGAATATTGCAGCCTACCGGCGCATGGCGCGCACGGCGGGCAAGGTGTGGCGCGAGCACGGCGCGCTCGCGTACAGCGAAAGCATGGCGGATGACGTGAAATGGGGCAAGCGCACGTCGTTCCCGCGCAGCGTCAAGCTCAAGGGCAGCGAGGTGGTCTGGTTCTCCTGGATCGTCTACAAGTCGCGCAGGCACCGCAACAGCGTGGTCGCCAAAGTGATGAAGGACAAGCGCCTCGCTGCGATGATGAATCCGAAGGCGATGCCATTTGACGCGAAGCGCATGATCTATGGCGGCTTCAAGGTGCAGGTGGCCGTGTGATCGAGCCGTTCGTCATCTCGCGCGTGTTCGATGCGCCGCGCGACAAGGTGTGGAAAGCCTTCACCGAACCCGAGCGCCTCAAGCAGTGGTGGGGGCCGAAAGGCTTCGTCGTGACACACTGCAAGGTCGACTTGCGGCCTGGCGGCATCATGCACTACTGCCTGCGCACGCCCGACGGCAGCGACATTTGGGGCAGGTTCGTCTATCGGGAAATCGTGCCGCCGTCAAAGCTGGTGTTCATCAACTCGTTCTCGGACGAGAAAGGCGGAGTCACCGTGCATCCGATGAGTCCCCATTGGCCGCGGGAAATGCTCTCGACGATCGAGTTCGAGGCGCAAGGCGCCAGGACCGAGGTCACCGTACAGTGGGCCGCCCTCGACACCTGGACGGACCTGGAGCGCAAGACTTTCGATGCAGGCCGCGACAGCATGAAGCAGGGCTGGGGCGGAACCATGGATCAGTTCGCCGCGTACCTGCGCAAGGCCTGAGTCGTGATCAAGGTCATCGCACTGGCAGTCGTACTCCTGATCGCGGCGGTCCTGATCCTTGCCGCGACCAGGCCGAACAGCTTTCGCGTCGAGCGCAAGGCGGCCATCAAGGCGCCGCCGGAAAAGATATTTGCGCTGATCAACGATCTGCACCAATGGATCTCCTGGTCCCCGTGGGAGAAGATCGACCCCGCGTTGACGAGAACGCACAGCGGCGCCGCGAGCGGCCGGGGCGCCGTGTACGCCTGGGAAGGCAACAGGATGGTCGGCTCGGGGCGCATGGAGATCCTGGAGTCCACGGCGCCCACCCGGATCACGATCAAGCTGGATTTCTACCGGCCGTTCGAAGGCCACAACACGGCGCAGTTCACGCTCGATCGCGAAGGCGACGCCACCTACGTTGCCTGGGCGATGTTCGGCCCGAGCACTTACGCCAGCAAGCTGATGGGACTATTCCTCAACATGGACCGCATGATCGGCGGGCACTTCGATCAGGGCCTCGCCAACCTGAAGGCCCTGGTCGAAAAGCAAGGAGACGCTGATAATTTCGGAGGTGCGCAATGACCGTCGGCAAGGCGAACCCAGTCATGCATTCCCCCAACCCATCTCAGTAAGGAGTCCCTCATGGGTAACCCCGTCGTGCATTGGGAACTGATGTCCAAGGACTGAACCGGGCCGCCGCGCAACTCATTGCCCGGGATGGAACAGGTAGGCGTCCATCGCCAGGACGCGGCCTTCGACGTGCTCGATGATGCGCTCGGCGCGGTAGCCTTCGCGCGCTGCGCCGAGGGCCACGAACAGCGGCAGGAAATGCTCCTCGGTAGGATGCGCGCGCGCGCCGGCGGGCGAGAGCTCGCGGTAATCTGCGAGGCGCTCGACGTCGTTGGAGTCGATGCACTCGCGCACCCACGACTGGAACTCACTCACGTAAGGCTCCGGGCGCCCCACGCTCGTGTCGCGCAGGCTGCGCAGTTCGCGCAACTCGCGCAGGTTGTGCGTCAGGTGCCCTGAGCCGATCACCAGCACGCCCTCCGCCGCGAGCGGCGCCAGCGCCGCGCCCAACTGGAGGTGGTGACGCGGCCCGAGCGGCGTCTGTACCGAGATCTGCACCACCGGGATGTCGGCCTGCGGGTACGCGTAGAGCAGCGGCGACCAGGCGCCGTGGTCCAGGCCGCGCTCCGCGTCGATCGCCGCCTCGAATGCGCGTTCCTCGAGCAGCGCCCTGGCGCGTGCCGCGACCTCGGGCGAGCCCGCCGCTGGATAATGGATTGCGTACAAGGGTTTCGGAAAGCCGTAGAAATCGTGGATGGTGCCGGGGCGTGCGGCGCCGGTAAGCGTCGGCTGGCTGGTCTCCCAGTGCGCCGAGGCGATGAGCAAGGCGCGGGGCCGCGGCAGGCGCCGACCGAGTTCAGCCCAGGCCTTGCCGGCGTCGCCCGCCTCCAGCGCGTGCATCGGCGAGCCGTGCGAAACAAATAAGGTGGGCAGGCGGCTCAATTGCGCGCGCGACCTGCCAGAAACGATTCACGCATCGCGCCCGATTGTCCCAGAAAGCGGGGCTGGCGGACCAGGCGGATCGCTAGGGCTTGCGCACGCTCAGCAGGTAGTCGTAGCCGGTGGCGTCGGTACGCAGCGCGATCTCGCCGCCGCGCATTGCGTCCGCCCACGACAGGATATTGTCCGCCGTGCGGTAGTTGAGCGACCAGTCGGCGATCATCTCCAGGGGCCAGATCATGTCGGTGCCCGCCTTCATGTTGCCCAGCAGCAGTACCCCACCGGGACGCAGCGCGTCGTACAGGCGACCCGCGAGGACGCGGCAGGTGCGGTCGCTGAAATAATCGAACAGGCCGGCGCTGTAGATCATGTCCGGCCGCGTGAGGAATTCGGCGGGATCGACTTCGCGCAGCAGGCGCAGCACCGAGACGTGCCGGAGTTCGATGTGCACGGGAGCGACGTGGCGGCGCGCGGCGTTCGCCGTCGCCAGTTTTTGTCCCGCGCAGCGCATGGCGCTGCTGTCCTGGTCCACCAGGATGACGGTCAGCGGGTTGGAGCCGCACTCGTCCCGCTGCACAAGCTCGACGATCTCCTGCGCCGGACCGGCGCCCAGGCTCGCGATCACCGACGCTTCGGAGCCCCCGCGGCGCGCGACGACCTCGGCGATGGCCTGGCGCATGAGGTCCTTGCGCCTGACGACGAACTCGCCGATCTGGACACCCAGTGCATGGGCGGCCTGCGCGAACGGCGTGTCGCCGAGCGCGTTACCCTGGTAGATATAGTTCATCACCTGGAAATCACCAGGGTAGCCGAGCGGTTTCGTGTAGGCCTGCCGCCACAAGGGCGCGGCAAGCAATTCCGCCGTCAGTTGCGACTCGGTGTAGTTCTTCGCCGCGCGGAAATGCGCGTCGTCGCCTGCGATTTCGCGCAGGCACTGGGCGGCGTCCGACCAGACGGAGCGCCAGTTGGCCCAGAGAGTCCGGGTGGACCTCTGGACCTGAAGCGCGGATAGCGGCGCGGCGGTATCGATCTGCCGCAGAAGTGCCTTGGTCTGGTGCAGGAGCGCAACGGATTCGTCGACGACTTCGCGGTATTCCGGACTCAGCTTGGCGGGAACGACACCGCTGGCCGACCGGGAGATCTCCGGCGCGTCAAGTCTCTGTACGATTTCCATGGCCCACCGTCACCGCCATCCCGTGGTCCGCAAGCGCGCGCGACGCGCCGCCGACCACGCGCAGCCCCGCGCCCGCCGCCACCTTGCGACCCGTGAGCAGGTACGCATTGATCTGCTCGCCGTGCTTGAGCGTCAGCATGCCGCGCTCCTCGAACTCGTACCTGTTGCGCAGGCGCCAGTAGGTGCTTTCCGCGACCTGGATCGCACCGGGCACGCATTCCTGCTGCAGGCGGCTGGCATCGTTGACGGGCCCGCCCCAGAGGTCAAAGATGGGCACGCGAGTGCCGATGACCCCCGATACGACCGAGCCCGTGCTCATGCCGATCCTCAACTGCACAGGAATGTCGTTTTCCCTGGCGTAGTCGCGCACGAATGCCAGCGCCTCGATGGCAAATTCGGCCATGGCTTCCGCGCTGTGCGATGACGGTGAGCGCACGCCCGCGACCGCCATGTAGCAGTCGCCGATCGTCTTGACCTTCTCGATTCCCGTGCGGTCGGAGATTTCATCGAGCTTGTTGAACACGGTGCTGAGCATCTCGACGACATGCCCCGGCGCCATGCGGTGCGTCATCGTGGTGAAGCCCACGATGTCGGCGAACAGCACGGTGGCTTCCCCGACGGCTTCCGCGATCGGACACTCGCCGTTGCGCAGTCGGCTCATGATCCGGTCCGGCAAGAAGTTGCGCAGCATGGCCTCGCTGACTTTCTTGTCTTCGCGCAGCCCTTCTTCGAGCCCGAAGGCGTGGCGCTCCATCCATTCGAGCAGCGCCGTGTAACTCAGTCCGATCACCGACGCAGAGATGAGGAACACGTTGGTATTGAAGACCTGGAAGCCGCTCGCGCCCTGGTGGAGCAGCAACGCGTTGGTGAGCGCGACGATCGCCAGGCACGTGACGGTCGCCGCATTCAGCAGCAGACGCGTCGCGCCACAGGCGTACATGATGACCAGCAGCAGTCCCGGCGTGCCATAGGTGAAGCCGTCCGGCAGGATTGCCAGCACCAGCGCGATGCCCGCTGCGCCGAGTACCACGGTTGCGCAAAGGACTATTTGCGACCAGCGCTCGAACGACTGCAGAAAGGTCAGTCCGAATACGACGACCGCAAAGAAACTGAACGGCAAGCGAACCGAAAGGGTTTGCACCAGGGCTTCCGGCTCGATGCTGTAGTCCCAGGCGAGGAACAGGAGATACAGCGTGGCCGCCAGCGGCAGCGAGACGCGGATGAATGGAACGGAACGCTGCGTATAGCGTGCGCGGAAGCGTGCCTCCGTTTCGCCAGCGAAGCGTTCCAACAGCGAGGTCATCTGGCTCCCCTGATCCAGTGCCGACGTTGCTTACAAACTAGCCCCGCAGTGGACGCGCAGTTGTCAGCAACAGTCATTCGCGTGGTCAACAACAGTCAATGGCGTGACCGAAGTCACGGCGTGTGGCCCCCGGGCTAAACTAGTCGCCCCGCATGCGACTCGCGCGGCCGTCAGGAGGTACCGGTGTGAAGTTCTCGCTCGGACTGTTATGCGCGTGCCTCGTGCTTCCCGTGTCGGCCGCCGACCGCACGGCATCGCCCGACGTGCCGGGCCCGTCGCCTGGACCGCTGCACAGTTTCACCGTGAACCGGGAGCGCGACGGCTTCGAGCCGCCGCTCACCGAGAACGAGCCGGTGTACTTCGTGATGGGCACGCGCGGCGGCACCACGGGGCGTTTCCAGCTTTCGTTCAAGTACCGGCTGTTCGACCAGGCCCTGGGCTGGGGCCGCGAGCAGCCGTGGCTGTCGGGCTTTTACCTTGGCTACACGCAAACCTCGGTGTGGAACCTGTCCGGCGATTCCAAGCCGTTTCGCGACACGAGCTACCGGGCGTCACTGTTCTGGGCCTGGGAGCGCACGGACGCCAAGACCTGGATCGACG
>JAABQT010000076.1 GCA_011391295.1 Betaproteobacteria bacterium | reverse complement strand
TTTCCGGACGCCGAGCTCGACGCGGCGGCGTTCCTGCCCTCGGTGGTGCGGCACTACTTCGCGCCGATCCTCGCTGGCGATCTAGAGGTGGAGGTGGAGCACGACGGACGGCGCGAGCGCCTCGACGCCGAGACGCTGCCGCGCGTGCTCGGGCGCGCGGGCTGGAGCGAGGGGCTCGCGCTCGCGCGCCTGGTCGAGCTTGCGCAATGGGGGCTCGCGCACGGCGCGAAGCGGCGCGTGCGCCTGCCCGAGCCGTCCGCTACCACCGCGCCGCGCTGGGCGGGCGATGCGGCGCTGGAGGCGGCGCTCGCCCCACTCCGCGAGCCGTTCGCGCGCGGCGAGCCGGTCGCGGTCGAAGTGCCGGTGTGGGTGAAGCCCGCCTCGGGCGAGGCCACGCTTGCCGCCTTCGACGTCTATCTAGAGCGCGACGACGCCCTCGCCGGCGGCGAGGAGCACTTCGTGCGCGACGGCATCACGGTTGCGGGCGTGCGCAGCCCCGTGCAGGCGGGCGTACGCGCGATCCTGAACGTGCGCGAGCGCGCGCTCTCGAGCTTGCTCGGCGACTCGGAGAACCCGGCGCACACCGAATGGCAGGAGCGCTCGCCGCGCTTCAAGGAACGCTACCGCCACGGGCCGTTCACGCTTCGCTACGTGAAGGGCGCGCCGCGCGAGATCGTGCGCATCCTCACGCGGCCGGCGGCGGGGCGCGACCTGACGCTCCTGCGCCACCTCTTCGCGCTCGACGTGCCGACCGAGGCGGCGATGCTCGCGCGCGACGCGCGCCGCGCCGAGCGCGCAGGGCTAGACGGCAGCGGGCCCGCGAAGGACGTGGAGACGGTCGGCAAGGACCGCCAGTTCCTGCTGCAGAAGCTCGCCGGCGGCTTCCGGCTGAGCGGCGTGGGCGAGGCGGGCGCGGTGCCGCGCTACGCCGCGGTGCGGGCGGCCTACGAGGTGCGCCGCGGCAACCCGTTCGCGCTCTACCAGCCGTTCGACTTCGATCTCGCCGGGCCGGGGTTCGCGCTCGAGGCCGCGGGCGCCGAGGTGCTGCGCCGCGCGGGCAACACGATTGTGCTGCGCATCGACGCGCCGGGCTTCGCGCTCGCGGTGCGCGGCTTCGATCCGCGCCGCGACGTGCGGGTGAAGGCGGTGCCGATCGACGAGGAGACCGCGGCATGATGCGGCGCCTGAACTACACCGGGCGCCGGCGCATCCCGCGCGCCAAGGTGACGGTGCGCCTGGTGCCGGCGGCGCCCGGCGCGTGGGCGTTCGACGCCGACTACGATCTCGCCGGGCTCGATTTCCCTTCGGCCTCGCGCGTGTACGTCGAGGCCTACAACGCCACCTCCTACATGCGCTTCGCCTTCGGCACGGCGGGCAAGCGCGAGACGCCGGCCGACCTGCGCCTTGCCGAGATCACGCCGAGCCCGCTGCCGAAGTTCCGCCTCAAGGTGGTGGACGACCGCCAGGGGCTGCTGCTCGCGGTTGCGGACAAGCTCGTGCCGCTCAGGCCAGAAGAGGACGAGACGCGCAAGCAGCCGCTCCTGCCGGTGGAGTTCGCCGATCTCGGCGAGCGGGTGTGGCGGCTTCACGTCACCGACTGGCCGGTGCTCGAGTTGAACCGCCGCATCGCCGACGTGGGCGAGGCGGCGCGCTCGGCCGACTCGTTCCTCGCGCTCGTCTATCCGGAGGTCGTGCGCCAGATCCTGCACGCGGTGCTCTTCGACGAGGAGCAGGACGACCCGGACTTCGACGGGTCGGACTGGACGAGCCTGTGGCTGCGCTACGCCAGCGCGCTGCCGGGGGTGGAGCCGCCGCCGCAGGGAATCGGCGAGGAGGCCGCCGCGCGCAAGGCGCAGTGGATCGACGAGGCGGTGGAGGCGTTCTGCCGCGCGCGCGACGCGCGCGTGCGCTTCGAGCGCGCGCTCGGGCGAGGGGCGCTCTGATGGCCGACCTCGTGCGCGCGCTCACGCCGGCGGGGCTCGAGAAGTTTCGCGCCTATCTCGCGCGGCTGCGCGAGGGCGCGCGCGAAGCGCCGCCCGTTGCGCTGCTCGCGGACCCGCAGGCGAGCGCCGCGCTCTCGGCCGAGGCGACGGTCGAGCGCGAGCGCTTCGCGATGCGCTGGAGCGTGGGCGAGTACCTGTGGCGGCGGCTCGCGCCGCTCCCGCCCGAGGAGGTGGAGGGCAACCGCGGCCTGTGGGCGTGGCTCTCCCTTTACTACTTCGACCAGGTGTGCCCGCCGCGCGCCGAGGGTGTGCGCCGGCCGGGGCTCGACTACCGCCACGTGCCCGACTTCGGCTTCCGCTATCGCCACCGGCACCTGCTCTACGGGCCGTACGCGGTGTACCGCCGCCACCGCGGCCACGCGGTCCTGGTGCTCTCCGGGCCGCTACACGTCGAGCAGAAGATCTACCACGAGATCGCGAGCCGTATGGATCTCATCGCGAGCCGCGGCGTGCTCGAGGCGCTGAACGCGCTCTATCTCGACCGCGCCCGCGGCATGCCGAAGCGCGGCGCGCAGGCGACCGGCGCGGGGCACGGGACACTCGGGCGCTTCGTGCGCGTGCTGCAGCAGCTCGACGTCACCTACGACGTGTACGGCATGCCGGGGCACGCGATCCTCGAGCTGCTCCCGCCCGAGTTCGATGCCTGGCGGGCGCAGACCGCGCTCGCGGCCTGAACGTTCTAGTGTCCCGAGTCAGAAATTCGCCGAAGTAAAACCGCCCGGTTCGCCGCCAGGCGTTGTTCCGCTCCTTGCCAAGACGGCCAGTCTTGGCTGCGTCGCGCGCCTAGCCTGACGACGAACCGGACGGTTTTTCGCGTGCCTTCGGCATGCTCAGCCGGGGCAGCTGCGCATTGGCATCGCAAAGCGTGTTCAACGAACTTCTGACTCGGGACACTAATTCAGCGTCGCCGCGATCCGCCGAATCTCTTCCGCGGTCCGCTCGCCGGCGAGCGCCGTTCCCGGCATCAAGTGTTTCCCCATCGCCAGCCCGCCGATCAGGACGGGCTCATACCCGATTTCGCGGATCAGGCGCGAGGCCACGGCAATCGCCTGGGCATCGTCGCCCGCGATCGGCATGCCGACGCGCCCGGGATCCTGATACGCCGAGCCCATGCGCCCAGCACCGATGGCATTGAAGGCGCGCACGAGGCGCGCGCCCGGCAATAGCTCGGCCGACGCAAGACCGGCGCCTTTTTCACGCGCCCACGTGGCGATCTCGCCATCCCGCCCGGGAAAGGGATTGCACGTGTCGATCACCACCTTGCCCTTGATCAAGTCCCCCAGATCCTTCCCGACGTCGCGCAGCGAACCGTAGGGCACCGAGATCATCACCACCTCACCGAACGCCGCGGCCTCGCGCGGCGTGCCGGCACGCGCGCCCGCCCCGAGCCGCGCGGCGAGCGCCCTGTCGTGCTCGATGTTGCGCGAGGAGAACATGACTTCGTGCCCGGCTTTCACCCAGACGGCGCCGATCGCGCTGCCGACCCGGCCCGAGCCGACGATGCCGATCTTCGTTTTTTCGGCCCCAGCAGCGCGCAAGGGCAAAACGCCCATTACCAGGGCAACCAAAAGCAATTCACGACGTTTCTTTCTCATCGCAACGCCTCCACATGTTCGATCATCCGTTTTCTCATCGCCGCATCCGGCAGCCGCCCCACAGCGCCGCCCATGTTGTCCGCCATGTTGGCCGGCTTGCTGGTGGCAGGGGTGATGGCGGTCACAGAAGGATGGCTCGCCACGTATTTGAGGAAGAACTGGGCCCAGGAGTTCGCGTCGAATTCGCGCGCCCAGTCGGACACCTTGCGCCCCCGCACGCGCTGCCAGAGCCGCGTGCGGCCGAAAGGCGCATAAACCAGGACGGCAATCCCTTTATCCCGCGCCAGCGGCAGGATGGTCTCCTCGGCGTGGCGCTCGTCGATGGCGTAGTCCGTGCCGATGAAGTCGAGAGGCTGGTTGCGCATGAGCCGCACCAGGTCGTCGTACTGGGACTCGACGGTGGTGGTCACCCCGATGTAGCGCACGCGGCCTTGCTCCTTGTATTCCCTCAGGATGGGGAGCTGCGTGCGGACATCCCCCATGTTGTGCACCTGGACTAGGTCGATCACTGGCTTGCCGCTCCGCCGGAAGGAGGTCTCGAGCTGCTTGCGCGCGGCAGCGGGATCGGCAGAACCGCCACCCCACCCCGCGACGTTGAGCTTGGTCGCCCAGAACAGCCGCTTCGTGATCCCCAGCTCCTGCGCGATCCGGCCGGCCACCTCCTCGGACGCGCCGTAGGCCGGCGCGGTGTCGAACACCGTTCCGCCGAGCTCCGCCATCTGCTTGAACACCGCGCGCAGCGCCGTGATGTCTTCGCCGCGCGCGACCTGTGCGAAGGTGGCCGAACTGCCCAGGCCCACGACGGGCAGACGCTCGCCCGTAGAGGGGATGGCCCGCGTGATGAGCTTGGCCTCGCTTGCCAGCACCGTGCGGGGATCGAGCGCCAGCATTCCGCCGGTGCCCGCCATCCCCAGAAGAAATTCGCGACGCGTCGTCATGCAGGAGCTCCTTCAGTTTGTCCAGTACGCGCCCGCGCGCGCTGAGCGTAACCCAGCCATATGCCGAGCGCCATCCATGCCGCCGCGAGCGGTACCGCGACGCAGGCGAGCGCGGCCAATCCCATGCCCAGGTGTTTCAGCAGGCCCTCGGTCTGCGCGCCGGCGACATCGCCCGTGCGATAGACAAACGTGTCGATGAACGCCTTCGCCTTGTACCGGTCGGCGCGGGCAACGACGGTAAACAGCGTCTCGCGTGCGGGCCGCATGATGCCGCGCTGCACGGCGCGGAACGTCGCTTCGAACGCGATGAGCGCGGCGAGCGAACCGACGATTGCCAAGCCGAGAAAGCCCAGCGCGGCGGTGACCGGCAACAGCGCCAGCGTCGCGGGCACCCCGAGCCGCCGCATGAGATGCCCGGTGACCAGCGCCTGCAGGACGAGCGTCGCCACCTGCGTGATCATGTCGATGCGCGCGAAAGTTTCAGTCCGCAGGTCGAGGCTGGACCCCAGCGCGGCGACCATCTGCAGGCGCGTGAAGTAGAGAAACGTGGCCATCACCGCGAGGATCAGCACGTAGGCGCAGATGGCCAGCAGATAGGGCGAGCGGAACACCGACTGCAATCCCTCCCACGCGCCGCCGCCGATCACCGCGGGTTCAGCCGGCGCGGCGCGTGCCTCCGGGTGCAAGCGCGTAAACCACCAGGCCGCGCCCAGCGCCAGCACGAGGAATCCGGCCGCGATCGGCAGCAGGGCCGGAGTGCCGAGCGGCCGGGCGAGCTGGCTCGCGAGCCACGGCCCGAAAATCGCCCCCAGCGTCCCGCCCACGGCGATGGCGCCGAACAGGCGCTTGCTCTGCTCCAGCGTATAGCGGTCCGCCATCAGCGCCCAGAACAGCATGGTGGCAAACAGGTTGAAGACGCTGAACCACACGTAGAACACCTGGCCGGTGCGCTCGCCGACGCTGGCGGGCGCCAGAACGAGCAGCGCGTAGAACGCCAGCAGGCCCAAAGCGAAGAACAGGTAGGTCGCGCTGACGAAGGCGAGACGGCGCAACCGGCTCACCAGCCAGCCGAACAGCGGATTGACCAGCAGCGTCACGGCGACCGTACCGAGGAACAGCCAGCGGATCGCCTCGATGCCGCGTTGCATGCCCAGCGCCTCGCGCGCCGGCCGCACCACCATCAGCGCCGTGAGCACGCAGAAGAAGAACAGTCCCGCGACGAGGGCCGGCCCGGCCTCCTCGCGGCGGATGTTCGCAAAGCGTTGCAGGAGGGCGGTGGCCATTGCTGGTGTCTGAACTCTTCAGTCGGCGGCCGACCGTGCCGCGCAAACCCGATAATACCCATATCCAACCAGGCAGCCTCCGGCGCCAAAGCGGCGTAGTCCAGCCGCCCGGGTCTTCCCCCGGTGCCGCGCCCGGGTGTTAAATGTCCGCAGCCAAGCCCGCGCCCAGGGGGCCGGCGCCGGCTTGCCGGCAATCCAGGCCCCGCGCAAGTGAATCTTTGCGAGCGGAGACTGCGACCATGCCTCATTTCATTTTTGTCGGAAATTTTACGGACCAGGGCATCAAGAGCATCAAGGACGGCGTCAAGCGCGCGGACGCGGCCAAGGAGTTGGCGAAAAAATTCGGCGCCACCATGAAGGACATCCACTGGACCATGGGCGCCTACGACGTGGTCGCCAGCTTCGACGCGCCGGACGGTGAGTCCATGTCCGCGTTTTCGCTGGCGATCGGCATGGCGGGCAACATCCGCGGCCAGACGATGCGTGCCTTCACCAGGGAAGACATGACGGGGATCCTCAAGAAACTGGCGTGAATGGCCGAAACCCGCCCCGACCCGGACCGCATCGTCGATCGCGAGGCGATCGACGAGCACGCCCGCAAGCTGGTTGCCGAGAAGGTACTGCGCGACCGGGCGAAGTTCGACCAGTTGCAGCGCGAGCCCCTGTCTCCCGCCGAGCTCCTCGGCGTGATCCTCGCGGTGGCGGCGGTGATCCTGGTCCTGATGCTGGCCCTGGCCGCACAGAAATGAACGCTCCGGGGTCGATGGCGGCGCCGAAGGGTGAGACAATGCGCCCATGAGTGATGCGGAACAGGACAACAAGCGCCAGCGCCTCAGGGAATTGCAGGCGATCCCGGATCGCCAGCGCACCGATGAGCAGTGGGACGAGTTGAACGAGCTCGAGATCATGTTCGCCGCGGGCAACCGCGAAGGCGCGCCGATGCCGCGCCCGCAGGGCATGCCGTCCTCGCAGCCCGGCGGCTTCCCCCGTGCCGGCGGCGGCGGCGGCGGAGGCGGCGGGCAGAACCGCAACAAGGGCCGCAAGTTTCACCACCGGCCGCCCAAGCGCAACGGGCCGCCCGACCGCTAGAAGGCGCCGGGGCGCGCGAATTCGCCCCGCATCACGCGTGAATGACATCCTCATCGTCGGCGGCGGCATCGGCGCAGCGGAACTGCGCGAGATATCGGACCGCTACAAACGCGTTGCCGGGTATGATCGCGCAACCCTCGATCCGCAGGAGACTGCACCATGAGCATCACGCGACACGACTCCGGCCCGTTGCTGTCCCTGGCCGTCGAACACGGCGATACCGTCTACCT
>JAABQT010000075.1 GCA_011391295.1 Betaproteobacteria bacterium | reverse complement strand
TCACGGCTGCTGCCGCCATGGCGAAGCTGACCGCGACCGAGAGCGCGCAGGTCATCATCGATCGCGCGCTGCAGATGTTCGGCGGCCGCGGCCTGGTTCAGGGCGCGGTCATCGAGCGGCTCTATCGCGAGATCCGGGCGCTGCGCATCTACGAGGGCGCGAGCGAGGTGCAGAAGTTGATCATCGGCCGGGAGCTGCTGAAATGAGCCACAGGATCCTGCAGCCGGAGGGCTGGGCGCGGCCGCGCGGCTATGCCAATGGCGTCGCGGCCGAGGGCCGGCAGGTCTTCGTCTCGGGCCAGATCGGATGGGATGCGGCGCAGCACATCGTCAGCGACGATTTCGCGGCGCAGGCGCGGCAGGCGCTTGCGAACATCGTCGCCGTGCTCGCGGCCGCGGGCGCGAAACCCGGGCACCTGGTGCGACTCACCTGGTTCGTCACCAGCCGCGACGAATACAACGCCGCGCTCACGGAGATTGGCGCCGCTTATCGCGAGCTGATCGGCCGTCACTACCCCGCGATGTCCGTCGTGGTCGTGGCGGGGCTCCTCGAACCCCGTGCCAAGGTCGAGATCGAGGCCACTGCCGTCGTCTAGGCGCACCAAGCGTCCTCGCGTACTCCATGCTGGAGTCAGTCGCAGTGGCGATGAAACGCCGCCGTCGCATGGCGGTTCGCCTGTCTTCAGGACCTCGATGCCGCATCCTGCCCCCGCGGTGCATGGCCGAACGGACATACAGGCGTCAGTTCCTGCCATACTGGGCCGCGGCCGCGCCCGGCTGCGTATCGTCCGCGAATGAAAGCATCCAGCCGTCCCCGATTGCGCCCAAAGCTCCATCGCGTCGTGATGCTCGGCTTCCCGCAGGCGCAGGTCCTCGACATCACCGGTCCGCTCGAGGTCTTTTCCCGCACGGCGCGCTGGCTCGCGGAGCACCGCGGTGCGCGCACGCCCGCCTACGTCACCGAGTTCATCGCCGCGCGCGCCGGGCCGGTTGCGATGTCGAACGGCCTGCAGCTCGTCGCGTCGCGCCGCTATTCCGCCGTGGACGATGCGGACACGCTGCTGGTCGCCGGCGGCATCGGCTGGGAGGAGACCGCCAGGGACCGCAGGCTGCTGCAATGGCTCGCCGCACAGGCCGGGCGCGTGCAGCGCCTCGGCTCGATCTGCAACGGCGCGATGCTGCTCGCGGCCGCGGGCCTGCTCGAAGGCCGCGCCGCGACCACGCACTGGGCCTACCTCGACCGGCTTGCGTCGCTCGCGCCGAAGGCGCGCGTGGATCGCGACGCGCTCTACGTGCGCTCCGGCAACATCTACACCTCGGCGGGCGTGACCGCGGGGATGGACCTCGCGCTCGCGCTGGTCGAACAGGACCACGGCAAGGCCGTTGCGCTAGCGGTCGCGCAGGAACTCGTCCTGTTCCTGAAGCGGCCGGGTGGGCAATCGCAGTTCAGCCGCCACCTGCAGGCGCAGCGGCGCGACGACCTGTTCGGCGAGCTCGAGCTCTGGATGCTCGAGCACCCGGGCGAGGACCTGTCGGTCGCGAAGCTGGCGCGGCGCATGAACATGAGCGCGCGTCACTTCGCGCGGCTGTTCGCCGCGCGCCTCGGCGCGAGCCCCGCGGCGTACGTGAGGCGGCTGCGGGTCGAGCAGGCGCGGCGGCGCATCGAGGAGGGCGCCCTGCGTCTCAAGCAGGTGGCGCGCGATTGCGGCTTCGGCGACGAGCAGGCGTTGCGGCGGAGCTTTCAGGCGGTCGTCGGCATCACCCCGGCCGAGTACCGTCAACGCTTCTAAGCGGTCACGACAGGACGGCTGCGTGCGCTGGCCGGAAGTTTCGCTCGCAAACTCCGCCCGAACTTACGAGTTTGCTCGCGAACTTCCGCCCGGCTTTCGCAACCGTCCGGCCAGCATCACCTGGACGCGCTGTGGCGACCCGGCCGGGGGCCCGCAAGCGAGCGCGTAAGTTCCGGCGGCGCGAGCTGCGGGCTCCCGGCCGAGGCCGAGCCAGCGCCTCCCGGTTGGGCCGCCTCAGCGGGCGCCGAGCGCGTCGAGCATCCGCCGCACGCTGGCAGGCTGCGCGCCGTTCCGGCCGGTGTACGAAGCGCCGGAGTAACCCCACCAGTCCCAGCAGCCTTTCGGATTGAATGGCCAGAACAGGCTCCTGGCGACCTGCGGATAGAGCACGACGATGCGATTAGCGTCGGCCCAGCGGTTGTAGCCGGCGTTGGTCGCGAAGTCCCGCCCGACGAATCCGACGCCCTGGCGGCAGCCGTGAAATGCCACGTGGATGCGGCAGGGTTTTCCGGCGGCGCAGTCGGCGGGCACGAACAGGAACCCGCGATCCGCCATCGACGCCAGCATGCCGCCGGTCACGTAGCGCTCCTGGTCGAAGGTGACGAGTTCGCCACGGGCCGCACCCGCGGGCGCCTTCAGGCCGTCGTACAGGTACTGCAGCATCAGGCCGGCGGCGTCGTAGGAGCAGTCGTTGATCCAGGGTTCCTGCGCGATGTCGCAGGCGCCGCCCTGGCCGTCGGCCGGGAAGCCGTGGGCTGCCGCCACCTGCGTCTCGTAATGAATACGTTCCGGCGGCACGAACTCGCGATAGAAGCGCAGCAGCGAATCCATTACCGCAGCGCCGACCACCGTGTCACGCGCGCCGTGAAACAGCCACACGCGGTCCGGCGCGATCCACGAAGGATCGTCGATCAGCTTCGCGGCCGCGCCGGCGCGCAGCGCCGCGACATTCGGCTGGATCTCCGGGCCGATCGGGCCGCCCGCCATGCATTCGTCGAGCGCGCGCGTGAGCGACGCCCGCGCGCAGTACCAGGGACCCGCGGCGATGACGGCGGCGCCCTGGACGTCCTTCGAGAACGCGACCTGGTACTGCGTCGCCATGTAGCCGCCGGATGAGACACCGGAGACCGTCAGGCTTCCCGGCAGGATGTTGAGGCGCGGCAAGGGTTCCACCGCATGAGACGTAAACGCGGTGCAGGCGGCAAGGAACAGCGCGATGTGCGGAAAGCGGATGGCGTGCATGCGGCCGCCTCAGCGCTGCGGCTTGTTGAGATCAGTCTGGTCGGTCCGGTCGTTCATGGTGCCGGAAAAGCACATACCTAGCGCGGCGGCATGACGCACTTGCCGGGGACTGCATTTCGGTTGATGTGATTCTGGAAATACTCGGTGACGCCGCCGTGGTCGACCAGCGCGCCGTCATCGAATCTGAAGTTCGTGAGGTTGCGCCACAGCAGGCTGATCGTCCCGTCGGTGCGCGAGATGATGTGGCCGCGGGTGGTCGCGCCGAGCCCCCACAGGTTGAATCCACTGATTGGCAGGTCCTCGTCCCGGTGTTCGGGGGCCGCGAGGATCTCTTTCACGCGCGTGTGCTGAAACCACACTTCGGCCTCCCGGATGCCGATGTCGCCTGGCAGTTCGATCATGGGATCCTGGATCTGGTCCTGGGTCACGCGATACTTGGCATGCACCCAGCCGTAGAGTGCCTGGGCGCTCAGGCTGTCATCAGGGAAGTAAACGTCCTCCTGCGGCGTGATGACGTTGTTTGCCGGGTGCGGATCGAGCAGCGTCACCCGAACATAGCTTCCCTCCAGGCCGGGCGCCGGTCTGCCCTTCCACTCCTTGAGGACCTCGCTGGCGATGATCGTGCCCCGGCTGTGCCCGATCAGGTGCACGTCGACGACGTCGCCGTAGTGCTGGTGCACCATGTCGATCGCATGCCGCCCGATCTCGTCATACAGCCTGACGGCATTCTCGTGCAGCGCGACCCGCGACTCCAGCGTGCTGGCGAACTGCCAGCTGAAGGCGAATGTCTTGCCGTCATAGCAGGAGATTTTCTCGAGGCTCTGCACCATGTCGTTCTGCCATTCCTGCGGTTTCTCGTGCCTGAAGAGCCACTCCCGCACGTCGCTTGCAAGATCCTCATCGATGGCGGTCGCGGCCACGAGCAACTTCTTGAAAGTAAATCCGTGCACGACCACGCCCAGCATCCACTTCTTGAAGTACGTCTGGCTGGTTTCGCCGGCGGCCTCGCCGACGACGATCACGTAGGGCATCGCCGTGTCGGGCGCCAGCACCCGCCCTCTCAAGATTGTCTCCTCGTGCGGCCCCTGGGCGAGTTGCGCGGGCGCAGAAAGTGTTGCCACGCCGATCGGCTTCGTGAGCGGGCCGTCGCATTTCTGGATCGTCTGTATGGTTGCGCGGCAGGCGGTCAGGCGGATCGGTTGTCCTGCGAGCCCGGGCCCGACCGTGTAGCGGACGCGGATGCTCTCGGAGTCGACGGTCGTGGCGTTTTCAAGCTTGATCGCGGGGCAGGCTGCAGTTGCCGGTCCGGTCCGTGCGCGCGCAAGGCCGAGTCTCGACTCCCAGTCAAGGCACTGGCGGTCGCCGTCAATGTCGGCGCCGTCGGCCGGGCACGCAGCGGGGGTGGTCGCGAGCTGCTCGAGACGCGCCATCTCGGCGGCGTCGCGTGGCAATGGCGAAGCCGGCGTGAACGGGATGAGCGGCATCTCGAGCGAATGGCGCTGGATGATCTCGAGCATCTGCGGCGCGCTGCCGCAGGGGAATAACTGGGGGAACAGCATCTGCCGGAACTGGAAGGCGCCCCAATACTCGAGCTCGCGGCGGATCCAGTACTGGTAACAGTCGGGCGTCGCGCATTTTTCGTAGCGGCGCGACTCGTAGTTCCGCTGCAATTCCGCTGAGGACGGCTCGCCCTGTCGGACGCCACGCGAGCGGCCGATCGCGAGTTCCGCCAGCAGGTAGGAGTCTGCGATCGCCTGCATGCGGGCACGGCGTTCCGGGGACATCTCCGGTTCCGCCGCTGCCCTGTAGCTCATCAACTGACGCAACAGCATGAGCGCCGCGGCCGTATTGATGGCAACCGTGCTTTGCCTTGCCGCCGAAGTGGCCCAGGCGCGATCCACGACCTCGGCAACCTTCGCGACGTCCGGCATCTCGTCCAGCCAATCGTCGGCGGCTTGAGCCGGGGCGGCCGTGATCGCAGCCAGCAGGGTGACGGTGAAGACGAGACTACGGCGTGGCACCGTCACAAGTCCCCCTGTGTGATCTCGGGTTCCAGCACGCGCATGGCGACATCTTAAACCCGCCCTCAGGCGACTTTCGAAATGATGTCGCAGACCGCGGCGATGGCCGCGCCCCGCGAGGTCGAGCGCCGCCACGCGGCGCCGATCACGCGCGACGGCGCCGGCGGCGAGAACGGCCGCACGGTCAGCCCGCGCGCCGAGGCAAACGGGCCCTCGGCCGCGAGCCGTGGCAGCAGCGTGATGCCAAGACCGGCCGCGACCATCTGCCGCAGCGTCTCGAGCGAAGTGGCGCGGAAACTCTGTTCCTCGGTGCCGGCCTTCGTGCAGACCTCGAGCGCCTGATCGCGAAGGCAGTGGCCTTCCTCGAGCAGCAGCAGCTTCTCGCCGGCGAGGTCGCCGATCTTCAGGCGCTTGCGCGCGGTCAGCCGGTGATGTTCCGGCATCGCTACCAGGAAGGCCTCGGCGAACAACGAGCGCGTCACGAGCCCCTTCGTGTCCGCCGGCAGCGCAAGGATCGCGACGTCGAGCTCGCCCTGTACCACGCGGTCCACGAGCGGCGCGGTCTGGTACTCGTGCAGCATCAATTGCAGTTTCGGCAGCGCCCGGGTGATGCGCGGCGCCACGCGCGGCAGCAGGTAGGGGCCGAGCGTCGGGATCAGGCCGAGCTTGAGCTGGCCGCTGAGCGGGTCCTGGCTGGCGCGGGCGAGGGCGCGGATGTCCTCCGCGTCGCACAGCATGCGCCGCGCGCGCTCGACCACCGCCTCGCCGGCCGGGGTCAGGCCGACGCGCCGCGGGCGGCGCTCGATCAGGACGACCCCCAGGAACTCCTCCAGCTTCCTGAGCTGGGCCGAAAGGGTCGGCTGGCTGACGTGGCAGCGTTCGGCCGCGCGGCCGAAATGCCGGGTCTCGGCGAGCGCCACGAGGTACTGGAGGTCCCGGAGGTTCATAGGTTTAGACTATCACAGACATTACATCAATTGATTATACGAATGCCCTCCCGGGCGGCATGCTTGCGGCAGCTGTCAAATGCGGCGAGTGCGTATGTTCACGGGAGCGCAATGTGCGCGATCATCGACTCAGCCGCAGATGAGGAGATAATGGGGAACGCCCCCGAACCACAAACCTTCAAGGGGACTCCGATGAACGATATCGCGCACAAGGGCTCGAAGAGCGGCGGCAAGTGCCCGTTCAACCACACGGCCGGCGTCGGCCGCACCAACCGCGACTGGTGGCCGAACCAGCTGCGCCTCGAACTGCTGCACCAGCATTCCTCGAAGTCGGACCCGATGGGCAAGGGCTTCGACTACGCCAAGGCGTTCAAGCACGTCGACTACAAGGCGCTGAAGAAGGACCTGGTCAAGCTGATGACGGACTCGCAGGACTGGTGGCCGGCCGACTTCGGCCACTACGGGCCGCAGTTCATCCGCATGACCTGGCACGCCGCCGGCACCTACCGCATCGCCGACGGGCGCGGTGGCGGCGGCCGCGGCCAGCAGCGCTTCGCCCCGCTCAACAGCTGGCCGGACAACGTCAACATCGACAAGTCGCGCCGCCTGTTGTGGCCGATCAAGCAGAAGTACGGCGACAGCATCTCCTGGGCCGATCTCCTGATCCTGGCCGGCAACGTGGCGCTCGAGTCGATGGGCTTCAGGACCTTCGGCTTCGGCGGCGGCCGCGCGGACGTGTGGGAGCCGGACGAGGACGTGAACTGGGGTGGTGAGCTCGCGTGGCTCGCAGTCGACAAGCGCTTCAGCGGCGACCGCGACCTGAACCAGCCGTTCGGCGCGACCCACATGGGCCTGATCTATGTGAATCCCGAGGGCCCGAATGCGAGCGGCGATTACATGGCCGCCGCCAAGGACATCCGCGCCACCTTCGGCCGCATGGCGATGAACGACGAGGAGACCGTCGCGCTGATCGCTGGCGGCCACACCTTCGGCAAGGCGCACGGCGCCGCGCCGGAATCGCACAAGGGACCCGAACCGGAAGGCGCGCCGATCGAAGCGCAGGGCTTCGGCTGGAACAGCAACTACGGCAAGGGCCACGGCGCCGACACGATCTCGAGCGGCATCGAGGTGACGTGGACCAGGACGCCCGCGCTCTGGAGCAACAACTTCTTCGAGAACCTGTTCAA
>JAABQT010000074.1 GCA_011391295.1 Betaproteobacteria bacterium | reverse complement strand
CGGCGTGCAACCGGACCTGCCCCGACAGGCTGGGATAATCGATCGCGGTCGGGTCGCCGTTCCAGGCAAGCGAGGACTGCATCTTCACGCGGCCGCGGCTCACCAGCCCGGGATAGCCCACGCGCTCGAGGAAGCGGCCGACATCGCCCGATTCGATGTCCACCTCGAGCGACGTGCCTGGCGCCGGCCCGGTGCGCCACAGCCCTTTGCCGGAAAGCGAGCCTTCCGGGTTGCGCATCGCCAGCCGGTCGATGCGCCAGTCGGGACCGTCCTGCTCCGCCACGATCTCCACGCGGCCAAAGCGCTTGCCCCGATAGCTGAACTCCTCCGCCGCCAGATCGAGCGCGGGAAGTTCCCGAGCGGCGCTCGATGCCTGTACGCCGGGCGATTCAGCGGGAACGGCAAAGCGCGCCATGCGCGCCACCATCTTGCCGCGGCCCGCGCTCTCGTACTCCACGTCGCCGGCGATATCCGGCGAATCCACGCTGGCCTTCCAGCCGCCGCCCTGCACGTGCGCCTTGACGACGATGTCGCGCATGCGCCGCCCGAAGGCGTCCAGCGTACCGACGCTCAATTCAAGAGCCGCGGCGGCACCCGCGCCCCCGCCTTCGCCTTCGCCGCGCAGCAGCGCCAGCCATTGACTCAGATCCAGGCGCTCCAGTGATCCGTAGACCAGAATGGAATCCGGGCGCGCCGGCAGCCGCAATTGCCCGCCGGCGCCCGGATTGAGCGCAATCGAGGTCCGTTCGGGAACCATGGCGTCTGCTTCCCGGCGCCGCAGCAACTCCGCAAGCAACCATTGGCCGAAGGAAACACTGAGGCGGTCGCGCTCGACGCCTTCGGACTGCACAAGCGAGACGCGCAGCAGTTGTTGCTCTTCGGCCGCCTTGCCGAGCGGCGCCGGCAGGTCGATGCGCACGCCGACCAGGCCGGACTCCGCGGCGATCTGGGGGCCGGCACCCGCACTGAACCGCACCGACCCCGAGTACGGCGCTCCGCCTTGCAGGTACCGGCGTGCGCGCTCCTCGAGCAGCGGCCCCAGGCCCTCCACCGTGAAGGCTCCGCTTGCGCTGAGCAGCACGCCGCCGTCGCGCTGCGTCCCGCCGATCACGCGCAACGGCCCGCCGACGAAATGTCCGCCCGCATCTCGCAGGTGTAGCGAAGATTCATCGAATTCCAGCGTGCCGGAGGCGCGCTCCACCGGCGGCAGGCGCGAGCCCAGGCGCAGCGTATTCCCGGCAAAGCGGAAATTGCCCGCGACCCGGGTCTTCGACAGATCGGCAAGCGGCAATTCCAGCTTGAGCCGCAGCTGTGCGCTGCCGGCGGCGTTCACGCCGTCGGGAATCGTACCGATCTTGCTCCGCAACGGACTTTCGCGCAGGTAGTCCAGGAATCTGTCGCTGGGCCCAGCCGCCTCGCCGGCGACCACCAGCGTGACCGGCGCGCGCAGGCTGGCGATGACCGCGCGTGTCCCTGATACGGAAACGCCCAGGATGCGCGCGCTGCGCGCAGTGATGTCCATGCGCAGGCCCTCGACGCGCAGTTCACCCTCGATCTCCTCGATCGGCGGCCAGCCCTCGGCGAATGCGAGGGTGACGCCGCGCACCTGAGCGATGACCTGGAACAGGCCCTGGCCCGGCTCGGCGAATGGAAAATCGCGCAGGTCGCCTTGCAGCTTGAGCCGGGCGTCGGTGACCTGCCCGCCGCGGATCGCCGCGATCAGCCAGTCGCGCGTCTTCGATCCCATGATGGTGGCCAGCGGCAGGTACTTCGGCAGGCTGGCACCGTCGGCGCGCTGCAGATGCGCGCTCAGATCGAGGGACCCGGGTCCCGCGCTGGCGGTCGCATAGCTGCCGGAGGCGGTGCCGGTGAAATCCTCATTGGCGTAGGCCAGGCTGGCGATGCGCACCGTGGCCGCACCCTCCTTGCGCTCCCAGCCCACCTTCCCGGACAGCGCAGTCAGGCGGATGCGCGGTTCGGGAAACACGCGCGGCAGATCGATCTCGACATTGCGCGCCGTGAGCGTCAGTGCGCCTTTGGCCTCGGTGGCGTCGATGCGGCCCGACAGGTTGGCGAAGCCGGGAATGGCACGCCAGGGGCTCATGCCCAGGCTTTCAAAACGCGCCCGCGCCTGGAAACGCGCGCGGTCCGGAAGCTCGCCGCTCCAATCGAAACTGGCGTTGGTGAGCGTGCCCCGCGGCGCCAGTTCAGCGAGCAACTTCCTCAGGTCCGGGGGAAACGGCAGGTACTCCGCCAGGTAGGCCAGCGGCACCAGCTCGATCAGGTCCGCGCTCACCGCGCCGCCCGCCGGGGCGGCTTGCCAGCTGGCGCTGAACGACGTGCCGCGCATCGCCGGGCCCTGCGCCGGGACCAGCGCCAGGCGGCGCACGCCGAACTCGTACCCTTGCTCCGACCCGCGACCCTGCACGCGCCCGACGACGCTCGAGAGCTGCAACTCGGGCAGGTCCTTGCCGAGGCGCACCGCCACGCCGTTGAGGGCGAGATCCGCGGTCGCGTCGACCAGCTTGCCGGCGCCGAAGGTCGCCCACAGCCGCAGCGCGCCGTGGCCGCTGCGCACCTCGACCGGGTAGTCGACCCAGGCGCGCCAGCCCGCCAGATCGGTGCTGCCGAATTCCGCGTACACCCGCCCGTTCCAGGCCCGCGGCGGTGTCGCGCTGCGCCCGATGAGCGAAGCGCGCAATTCGACGCTCGCGCCCAGCTCGCGCGGCGGCCGCGCCGACAAGCCGATCTGATGCACGTCGCCCCGGTTGCGCAGGCGGAACTGCAAGGCGCGCAGTTCGAGCGGCGGCGCACCGCGCAGCTCATCCACCCAGGCGATCGCGGCGTTGCGGATCACGATTTCGCGCTGGCCGAGAATCCACAACGCGAGCCCGCCCTCGGCCGCGCCGGGCTGCGCGCGCAGCTCGATGCCGGCGACGTGGATCGCCCCCAGGGCGTCGCGCCGTATGGTCAGGCGCGGCCCCTCGATGGCGAGCGTATGCAGGCGCAGTTCGCGCGCCAGCAGGCTGCTCCAGCCGACGACATGCTCGACCGCGGGCAGCACCAGCGCCTCGCGCCCGTCGCGGTCGTAAACGCGCAGGTCGGACACCGTGAGCCGCGGGCGCAACCCGTCCCAATCCGCGGCCAATGAGCCGATTTTCACCTGCAGGCCGACGGCGCGCGACAACGCGGCAACCACCTCGTCCTGGTAGCGCTCGACCTGCGGCAACAGCCAGAAACGCAGCGCAAGGAATAGCGCGGCGAAAGCAAAGAATGCCGTCCAGGCGAGAATTTCGAGCCCGCGCAGCAGCGCGTGGGCGGCGCCGCGCCGTTCCGGGGTTTGCATCGCGCTCCGCGTTGCCTCTATAGTCGGTACCGCCTGCAGCAGGAGAAATAACGCGCGAGTTGCGGATTTGGGGCACCGCGCTGCGAAAACCTCTCGCGGCGTTCCGTTCGCACGCGCTATTTTAGCCGTAAATGCCCGATCCTATTGGGAAAATCACCCTTTCGCGCTACGCCGAGCGCGTCCTCGCCGCGCATGCGGAGCTGGCGGCGGAGTTGCGTGCGCCAGAACCTTTTTCCCGCGAGGAAATCGCCGCGGCGCTGGCAGGCTCGGCGCGGGACGACGAGCCCGCCCTCAAATGCCGGCTGCGACGCCTGCGCCGCCGCGTCCTGCTGCGCGTGATGGCGCGCGATCTGGACGGCCGCGCGGACCTGGCGGAAGTCTGCGCGACGATGAGCGACCTGGCCGAACTGCAGATCGCCGCCGCGCAGGCCTGGACCGGGGCACAGGACCTGGTGGTGGTGGCGATGGGCAAGCTCGGCGGACGCGAGCTCAACGTGTCCTCCGACATCGATCTGATATTCGTCTACCCGCAAGCCGAGGATCCGCAACCCGTGGAGCGCGCGGGGCGCAAGCTGATCGCGCTGCTGTCCGAGGTCACCGAGGACGGCTTTGCGTTCCGCGTCGACATGCGCCTGCGGCCCTACGGCGACTCCGGCCCGATTGCCTGCAGCTTCGACGCCCTTGAGGCTTACTTCGTCGCGCAGGGGCGCGAGTGGGAGCGCTATGCATGGATCAAGGCGCGCCCGATCACCGGATCGCGCCATGCGGAACTGGCGTCGATCGTGCGCCCGTTCGTATACCGCAAGTACCTGGATTACGCGACGCTCGCCGCCATGCGCCGGCTGCATGGCGACGTGCGGCGCGACGTGGCGCGGCGCGATCTGGCGGAGCACGTCAAGCTCGGCCCCGGCGGCATCCGCGAGATCGAGTTCGTCGCGCAGGCGCTGCAGCTGGTGCGCGCCGGGCGCGACCCGGAGCTGGCGGTACGGCCCACGCTCGAGGCGCTGCAGCGGCTCGGCGAGCGGCAGATGCTGCCGGCGGATGCGGTGCGCGAACTCTCGGCCGCCTACGTGTTCCTGCGCAACACCGAGCATCGGCTGCAGTACCTCGACGACCAGCAGACGCACGCGCTGCCGCACGACGCGGAGGACCGCCGGCGCATCGCGCTCATGTCCGGCTGCGATGCCTGGGAGCCGTTCTACCGGCAGCTGCAGACGCATCGCGACGCAGTGCAGCGCCAGTTCCACGAGGTATTCACGGAATCCGCCGCGCCCGAGGGTCCCGACGTGTGGCGCGACGACCGCGAATCGGTGGCTCAGGCGCTTGCCGCGAGGGGCTTTCGCAACGCCGAGATGAGCGCGGACCGGCTTGCCGCCGCGCGGGGCAGCCAGCGTTACGCGATGCTGCCCACGGATTCGCGGCGGCGCGTCGACGCGCTGGTGCCGGCGCTCGCCGCCGCGGCGGCGCAATGCGCGGACCCCGACGCCACGCTGGCACGCGGCCTCGACCTGATCGAGGCCATTGCGCGGCGCGCCGCCTATCTCGCGCTGCTCGCCGAGCACCCGGAGGCGCTCCAGCGGGTGACCAAGATGATCGCCGCCTCGAGCTGGGCCGCGGAGTTCGTGACGCGCCACCCACTGCTGCTCGACGAACTGCTCGACGACCGGATGTTGTACGCGGCCGCGGACTGGGGGGAGTTCGAGCGCACGCTGCGCGCCGCGCTTGCCGCTGCCGAGAACGATGCAGAGCGGCAGTTGAACGCGCTGCGCGAACAGCACCAGGCGCAGTTGTTCCGCCTGCTGGCGCAGGACCTCGCCGGCCTGCTCGGCGTGGAGCACCTGGCCGACCAGCTTTCGCAACTCGCCGACATCGTCCTGCAGGTTGCCCTGGAACTGGTCTGGTCCCAGTTGCGCACCCGGCACCGCACCGCGCCGCGCTTCGCCGTGGTCGCGTACGGCAAGCTGGGCGGCAAGGAGCTCGGCTACGCCTCGGATCTCGACCTGATCTTCGTCTACGACGACCCCGATGAGCGCGCCGCGGAAAATTACGCGCGGCTGGCGCAGCGCCTGAACCATTGGCTGACCACCCGTACCTCGAGCGGCGTGCTGTTCGACACCGACCTGCGCCTGCGGCCCTCGGGCGACGCCGGGCTGCTGGTGATCTCTCTGGAGGCCTTTGCCAAGTACCAGCAGGAATCGGCGTGGGTCTGGGAGCACCAGGCGCTGACGCGGGCGCGCTTCTGCGCCGGTGACGCACAGGTCGGCGCCGGCTTCGAGGCCATCCGCACGCGCGTGCTGACGGCGCCGCGCGACCCGGCGGCGCTGGCGCAGGAAGTGCGCGCCATGCGCCAGCGCCTGCATGAGGCGCACCCCAATCCCTCGCGCCAGTTCGACGTCAAGCACGACCGCGGCGGCATGATCGACCTGGAATTCATCGTCCAGTTCCTGGTGCTGGCACACGCGCACCGGCACGCGGCTCTCACCGCGAACCTGGGCAACATTGCACTGCTCAAGATGGCGGGCGAACTGGGGCTGGTCACGCCCGCACGCGCCGAACAGGGGCGCACGGCCTACCGGGAGTTCCGGCGCGTGCAGCACGCGTTGCGCCTCAGCGGCGCGCAGTATGCGCGCGTGCCTCTGCAGAGCGTGGCGCCGCACGTCGCGGCGGTGCGCGCGCTGTGGAGCGAGGTCCTGGGCTAGGGCGCACGCAGGGTGATGTCGCCGTAGTAGCTGCGCGCCACCTGCTGCGTGTTGTCGGAATCCGTGAGCATGCCCACCGCGACGATGTCGCCGGGATCCTCGCCGAACGCCCGGCGATAATCCTCCAGGACGTTACGCCGGTAAGTCAGCCATTGCCCGACATGGCCGTGACCGCTTTCCACCACCACCATGCGGATGCGGTCGATCTGCGGGCTGGGCAGCGCCGTTTCCGCCGGGATCTGGTTGGACCACACGTAGATCAGCATGGCGTAGGGCAGCGGCTCGCCGGCGAAGGCCTGCGCCAGGCGCAGCCGGACGCGGTCATCAAAGTCGAGTTTTTTCGCATCGCCGTGAAAAGAGATCACCAGGCGCGCCGCGGAGTCTTCGCGCGACGCAACGCGCAGGTTGGCGCCCGGGATCAGGTTTTCCACGCGCCAACTCCACTCGAGCATCGGGTGGCGCCGCGGATCGACGCGCACGCGCCGGTAAAAGCCGGTGCCCGCGCGGTCGGCGAAAGCCTCGAGCGCGGTGCCGGCGGCGCTATGCACCAGTCGGTACTCGGTTTGCCGCTTGCCGGAGCTCAATCCCCAGCCCAGCCACTCCGCGGGCAGGGCCGCGCCCGCCCGCATGCGCGAAAAGCGCGCGACTTCGATCACCTCGGCCGTTTCGCGCTCGAGCGCACGCACGATCGGCGTCGAGGCGAGCAATCCGTCGTCCTCGGCAACGATGGCGCAACCGGCCAGCAGCACACCGCCGAGCAATGCTGCGGCGCGGGGAAGTTTCGTTAGAATAGCCATTCGACTTGCTTTTGGAGACTAGCACATGCAGAAGTCCAAGCAGCCGGCCCGACCCGTGTCGATGGCCGACCGCGACGGCTGGATCTGGCACGACGGGAAACTCGTTCCCTGGCGTTCCGCCACCACGCACGTCCTGACCCACTCGCTGCACTACGGGCTGGCGGTGTTCGAAGGCGTGCGCGCGTACAAGACGATCCAGGGCACGGCGATCTACCGGCTGCAGGAGCATACGCAGCGGCTGATCAATTCCGCGCACATCTACATGATGAAAATCCCGTACACCCGCGAGCAGCTGATGCGCGCGCAGATCGAGGTGGTGCGCGCCAACGGGCATGAAGCCTGCTACGTGCGGCCGATCGCGTTT
>JAABQT010000073.1 GCA_011391295.1 Betaproteobacteria bacterium | reverse complement strand
CCCCTGCACTGGGGCGCGAATCCCAATCAGCCCGCCGACTGCCGGGCGACGACGCTCAAGCTCGGCCCGGACTCGGTGTCCTGGGAGATGGAGTGCCCGGGCTCGGGCCTGCGCGGCACGGGCAGGGCGCGCATGGGCCGCGGCAGCATGCACAGCGACACGCAGATCAGCTCCGGGCGCAGCATCGAGCTGCGCACCAGCACCACGGGCCGGCGCTTGGGACCCTGCAAGTCGTAGCAAGTCGCGGGTTTGCTTGTCGATTCCGGCAGCGCGCGGCTATAATTCGCGCCCTGTGTCGGGGGTATAGCTCAGCTGGGAGAGCGCTTGCATGGCATGCAAGAGGTCAGCGGTTCGATCCCGCTTACCTCCACCAGGCCTGACTCGAAATTTGGTCCGAGTCCCCATCGTCTAGAGGCCTAGGACATCGCCCTTTCACGGCGGTAACCGGGGTTCGAATCCCCGTGGGGACGCCAATGTTTGGCGGTTATCGGGAGACCGGTAACCGTTGCGATTCCGCCAACGTCCCAGACCTCGCGCATGTGTCGCCGCGGGAGTGCGGACGCGACGTGCGCCGCAGTGGGCAAAGGCTACGTAGACCGCTGAGCGATCGCCGGACCATGCCGCAATCGCATGACCATGTGATGTCGGCAACCCGCCGGCCGTCAACAAGTGCAAGACCGTGACGAAGTGCGGGGTAGGACTACGCGCCAAAGCCCAACATGAGGCTATTGTCCGAGCAGGAGCAACACCGTGCATGCTATCGCCCTTCAGCCGCGACACATGGTCTCGATACCTGGCCTGGTTACGGCGCTGGTTCTGGCCCTGGGACTGGTTCCGTTCGCGGCAATCGCGGTCGACAACTACCCCGTGGCGCCTGCGATGCCGGGCGACTCGGACTGGGTCTTCGTTCACCAGACAAAGTCGGACCTCAAGGTCTACATTGCGAAGACGTCGCTGAAGGTGCTGCCGGACCGATCCGGTTTTGCTGTCTGGTTGAAGGTCATGCGGTCGGGAAAGTCATCCATGGACCCGATGGCCGTGTACATGCTGCATGACTGCGGCAATCCGCGCCGGATGCGGCTCAGCCAGGGCGTCAACTTGCTCAGCCATGCACGGTATGCCGCAGAAAGATCCGCGTGGCTCCCGGATGTACCGATTGCAACAGCCGTCAAGCTGGACTTCTGCGCGAAGCTCTCAAAGCTGAAGGCACAGGAAGAACGCGATCGCACGCATATCGGGGTGCTCGCGGATAGTAGCGTCAGGTAACTCCCGGCAAACGCGGTTCGTCGCCGGCGCGGCGCCCAAGGCGGCTGGAGCGCGTCGAGAGCGGTTCCCGATGCGAACGCCATCAAGTCAGATCAGGCCTCGGCGATCAGCTTCTTGAAATCGTCGTCCACGCCGAGCACGTAGCGCGCCAGGTCGTCGATCGCGCCCTTGAACGTTTCGGTGCCCAGGCGCACCGTGACGCGACCGAAGCGGCGCACGTTGACCAGCTCGATGGTGGCGCTTGCCGCCTCGTAGTCGGCCCGGATGTTGACCTCGCAAGGCAGGGGACCGGCGACGACGAACTGCACCGGCCGTTCCTTGTCGTCCTTGCGCGCGCGCTGCTGGAATTCGACGCGCAGCGTCTTGAGGTACTGCGCGCAGCGCTCGACGTCTTCGCCCAGGAGCATGAACTTCGGCGGCTCGGCCGCCCGCACCCAGAACCGGAACTGGACCTGCGCGCACAGCTCCTTGCCCTCCGGCAACTTGAGCGTGCGATTGCCGACCGATGCCTGGGTGAGCGTCACCGAGGGCAGTTTGCCGACATAGATGAATTCGTAGGGCGCGCCCGCATGCGGTTCGTGCGCGTTCATCTCCTTGCCGAACTCGGTCAGGTACTGCAAAGCCGCGCGCATCGCAGCGTCGAGCGCCGCCATCGCCTTCGGTTTCTCCGCGGCCTGCTTTTTTCTGAAGGCGGACTGCTGCCGCATGATTTCGACCGCTTCCATGCGGCGCGTGGTGGTCATCCAGTTCGGGTCGCCCTCGGGCGCCGCGGGCTCGCCGCGCTCGAACGCCATGCGCTTTTGCTCTTCGGCCGCGCCCCACTCGGACAACGCCTGCTCCTTCTTGAGGCGCGCCTCCAGTTCCTCGCGCACGCGCCGCGTGTCCTGCGCCTCGAAGTTCTTCGCGAACTGGTCGAGGTCATCGAGCAACTGATTGCGCATCTGCTGCTCTTCGACCGCAACCGCCGTGGGCGGCAAGGTCGCCTGGGGCACGGTATCGGCGAATTCGGTGCCGCCGCCCAGGCTATGGTAGTTGCGCAGGTCGCCCGCAAACTCGCTCGCGCTCTGGTAGCGGTCCTGCGGCCGCTTGGCGAGCGCGCGGTCCATGATGCGGTCGAACCCGGCCGGGATCTCGGGGTCGATCTGGCGCAGGGGCGGGTGCGGTTCGCCGGCGATGCGCTGCATGAGCGCGAACACCGTGGTATCGCCCGGCCATTCGAACGGCGTGCGCCGGGTGAGCAGCTCGTAGAGCACCACGCCGAGCGAGAACACGTCGGCGCGCGCATCGATCGGCTGGCCCAGCACCTGCTCGGGGGCCATGTAGCGCGGCGAGCCCAGCGCCGAGCCGGTCTGGGTCACGTCCGATGCGGGCACATAGGCCACCCCGAAATCGGTGAGCTTGGCGCGTCCCGAAGGCGCCACCACCACGTTGGCCGGCTTGACGTCGCGATGCACGATCGAGAACTGGTGCGCGTGGTGCAGCGCGTCGGCGACCTGGGCGATGATGTCGGCAGCAGTATGGAAGGGGATGCGCTGGCGTTCCTTGAGCATCTGGTGCAGCGAGGGCCCCTCCAGCAACTCCATCGCGATATAGGCGGCGCCGCCTTCCTCGCCGACGTCGAATATGGTCACGATGTTGGGATGGTTCAGCCGGCCCGCGGAGCGCGCTTCGCGCAGGAAGCGCACGCGCACCTCATCGATCACATCTGCCGGCAACTCGGCGTGCAGCGTCTTGAGGGCGACCTCGCGCTCGATGAGCGGGTCGATGGCGCGGTACACCACCCCCATGGCGCCGCGGCCCAGCTCTCCCAGGATGCGGTACCGCCCGAGCGTCTTTAGGCCCACTGTCCGATTTTCCCTCTGGCGCAGAGCATACCTGTTCAGGGTTTTCCTGCCGCGCGGGAGGCAGCACGGGCGGCGGCCCCCCCGGCTCGCTACTCTCCCAGCAGCGGGAAGGCGCTCAGGGGTCCGGGCAGGCCCACCGGGGACGCGGCGGTGACATGCTGCGGACCAAGTTCAGCCAGCGAGGTGACGCCGAGCAGGCCGAGGCAGGTCTGGATCTCCTCCTCGAGGATCTCCAGCGTGCGTACCAGGCCCGGCACCCCCGCAGCGGCGAGGCCGAGGCAGGCGAGGCGTCCCAAACCCACGGTTTGCGCGCCGAGGGCGATGGCTTTCACGACGTCCGATCCGCGCATGAATCCGCCGTCCACCCAGACCTGCGCGCGCCCGGCGACGGCGGCTGCGATCTCCGGCAGCACCGTCGCGCTGCCCAGGCCGTGATCGAGTTGCCGGCCGCCGTGGTTGGAGACATACACCACCTCGACGCCGTGCTGCACGGCGATGCCGGCGTCTTCCGCCGTGGCGATGCCTTTGATGATCAGCGGCAGGTCGTGCCGGTCCTTGAAGCGCCTGACCTGGTCCCAGGAAAGCGCCGCCTGGAAATTGCGGCCGGCCGCGGCGCTCGAACGCCAGGGCTTGACGAAGCGACCGACCAGGTCGCGTTCGCGCCGGCTGTACATCGCCACGTCCACCGTGAGGCAGAAGGCGGTGTACCCGTGGTCGCGCGCGCGGCGCACATGGTCATCCACCCAGGGGTCATCGCCACGCACATAGAGCTGGAAGCAACGCCGCGTCTGCGCGGCGGCGGCGGTCTCCTCCAGCCCCGGCCTGCACACCGACGACAGCATTTGCGGCACGCCGAACTGCGCGGCGCCGCGCGCAGCCGCAGCAGCGCCGCCTTCGACGATGGACTCGAGGCCGCCGATCGGCGCCAGCAGCACCGGCAGGCGTACGCGCTGGCCGAGGAACGCCGCCGTGGCGTCGATGTGGCTCACGTCGCGCAACACGCGCGGCCGGAAGGCGATCGAGTCGAGCGCCTGGCGGTTGCGGCGCACCGTGGTCTCGGTTTCCGCGCCGCCGATCAGGTAACTCCAGGGCCCGGGCGCCAGATTGGCGCGCGCGGCGGCGACGATTTCCTGCAGGGTGAGGAACTCAGCCGCGTGCGGCGCGTTCATCTCGAAGATCGGCGCCGTGCTCAAGCGGCGCTGGGTTCGATCGGCAGAAAACCTTCGATCGACAGGTAGCGCTCGCCGCTATCGTAATTGAAGCCGAGCACCTTTGCCCCCTTGGGCAGCTCGGTGAGCTTCTGCGCGATCGCGGCAAGCGTCGCGCCCGAGGAAATGCCGACCAGCATGCCTTCCTCGCGCGCCGCGCGGCGCGCCATCTCCTTGGCCGCCTCGGCATCGACCTGGATCACGCCGTCGAGCAGGTCGATGTGCAGGTTCTTCGGGATGAATCCCGCGCCGATGCCCTGGATGGGGTGCGGCGTGTGCTTGCCGCCGGAGATCACCGGCGAGGCGGTGGGCTCGACGGCGAACACCTTGAGCTTCGGCCAGGCCTTCTTCAGTACCTGCGCGCAGCCGGTGATGTGACCGCCGGTGCCTACGCCGGTGATGAGCGCGTCCATGCCCTGCGGGAAGTCGACGAGAATTTCCTTCGCCGTGGTGCACGCATGCACCTCGATGTTGGCCGGGTTCTCGAACTGCTGGGGGATCCAGCCTCCGGGGGTCTGCGCGAGGATCTCCTGCGCGCGCGCAATGCTCCCGGGCATGCCCTTCTCGCGCGGTGTCAGCACCAGCTTGGCGCCGTAGGCAAGGATCAGGCGCCGGCGCTCGACCGACATGCTGTCGGGCATCACCAGCACCAGCTTGTAGCCCCTCACCGCGGCCACGATGGCCAGCCCGATGCCGGTGTTGCCCGAAGTGGGCTCGATGATCGTGCCGCCGGGCTTGAGCTGGCCGCTCTGTTCCGCGGCCTCGACCATCGCCAGGCCGATGCGATCCTTGATCGAGCCGCCGGGGTTGGCGCGCTCGGACTTGATCCACACTTCGTGCGTGTTGCCGAACAGGCGCTGCATGCGGATGTGCGGCGTATTGCCGATGGTGGCGAGGATGGTATCGGCTTTCATGGCGTCTCCGGATCGGATGTTCTTACGGCGGCGGGACTGCGCAGGCACATGATCTCCTTTGTACGCCGGACATTCAAACCGCGGGCACCGGGACCGGCCCGCGCGCCACGCGCGGCGTAGAATCCCGGCCTCGCCATGCCCGCCGCCCGCCGCACGAAGCGCATCGTTTTCGGTCTCGCCGCGGTGCTGATGCTGGTGGTCGCCGCCAGCATGCTCTACGGCGTGAAGAAGAAGCGCGACCTGGAGTCGAGCGCGACCGCGAGCGCCGCCGATGCCACGGCGCGCCTGCGCGAGGCCGCTTCCGGCAAGGCCGACGCCGCGCGCCTGCAAGCCCATGCCGAGGCCGTCGCCCGGCACATCGAGACGCTGCGGCGCGAAGACCTGTCGCAAGACAGGGTGCTCGCCGAGGCGGCCGAGCTCTATCTCACCGACGTACAGGCGATCCTGCGCAACCATGCCGCCGCGGCGCGCGCGCGCGCCGCCGGGCTCGCCAGCCGCCAGGCCCTGGCGGGGCATATCGGCGCCGCGGACGCACGCGGCACCGGCTGGATCCAGCAGGCGCTGGCACTCAAGGAAAGGGCCGAGCGCGACAATTTCGATTACCGCACCGCCATGTCCGCGCTCGCCACGCTGTACTCCTCGCACCACGAATCGCAGGACAAGTTGCGCGCCGTGGCGCCGGCGACGCCGCTCATCGAGGAGGCGCTGCGCCAGCGCCTGCACCAGCAGGCCAAGGATGCGCAGCAACAAGCCGCAGCGGAGATCGAGCGTATCCGGCAGATGGTGCTCCCGCGCTGATGGGCTACTTGCGCCTGCGGCGCAGGTAGTCGGCGATCATGCGCTGCGGCTCGCCGCCCTCGTAGGCGCGCGCGAACTCGTCGATGCTGAGCTGCACTGCCTCGGCGAACGGCAACTCCTCGTAGGCCCGATTCAGGCGTTTTTGCGCTCGGATCGCCGCGTCGCCGCCGGCGAGGATGGCATCGAGCGCCTGGTCCACCTCGACGTCGAGCAAGACCGCGTCCACTACGCGCTCCACCAGGCCCCAACGCAGCGCCTCGGCGGCGTCGATCAACTCGCCCGTCAGCAGCAGCCAGCGCGCGCGTCCCGCGCCCATCAGCCGCGGCAGCAGCGCCGCCTCGATCACCGAGGGAATACCCAGGCGCACTTCCGGCATGCCAAAGCGCGCGTGGTCGGCGGCGATGCGCAGGTCGCAGGCCGCGGCCAGCTCCAGCGCGCCGCCGATGCAATAGCCGTTCACGCGCGCGATTACCGGCACCGGAGACTCGCGCACCGCAGTGATGCATGCGTGCAGCCGTGTGATGCCCGCGCGCGCGGTGGCCTGCGTGCTGGCGCCGAGATCGGCCACGTCGACACCGCCGGAGAACGCCTTCGCGCCCGCGCCGGTCAGCACCACTGCGCGCAGCTTCGGGTCGGCGTGCAGCGATCTTAACGCCGCGGTGAGCTCGTGGATCGCGGCCGCGGAGAGCGCGTTCAGTTTCGCCGGGTTGTCGATGACGATGCGCGCCACTCGCCCGCCCGGGCGCTCCTCCAGCGCACTGCCGATCAGCTTGCCCACGGAATTACGCGGCTGCGCGCCGGCCCTTGACCAGCGACAGGACGAACTGCTCGAGCTTCCTCGCGTCGGCGTCGAAGCGGCGGATGCCCTCGGCGAGCTTGTCCACCGCCATCGCGTCCTCGTTGTGCAGCCAGCGGTAGCCCTTCTCGTCCAGCGAAATGCGCTCGAGCGCGTGCTCGCGCGCTTCCTCGGGCGAGAGTCTGCGTTCCAGCGCGCCCTGCGCCACCGCGAGCTTGGCCAGCAGGTCCGGCGCGATGGTGAGCAGGTCGCAGCCCGCGAGCGCCACGATCTGGCCGGTCTTGCGAAAACTCGCACCCATCACCTGCGTGGCGTAGCCGAATTTCTTGTAGTAGCGGTAGATGCGCGCGACGGAGGCCACGCCCGGATCCTCGGCGATCGGAATATCGTCCACTTTGCGCGCCGCCTTGTGCCAGTCGTAGATG
>JAABQT010000072.1 GCA_011391295.1 Betaproteobacteria bacterium | reverse complement strand
CTTCAACAATGCGGCCGTGGCTGCGCGCCATGCGCTGCAGGCGCATGGACTGGAGCGCGTCGCAATCATCGATTTCGACGTGCACCACGGCAACGGCACCGAGGACATTTTCGGCAACGACCCGCAGGTGCTGATGGCGTCGACCTTCCAGCATCCGTTCTATCCGTACAGCGGCACCGAGGCGCCGGCGCCCAACATGGTGAACGTGCCGCTCGCCGCGGGGGCGGGCTCGAAGCAGTTCCGCGCCGCGGTGAGCGAGGTCTGGGCTCCGGCGCTGGAGGACTTCAGGCCGCAACTGGTGATTTTCTCCGCGGGTTTCGACGCGCATGAAGAAGACGACATGGCGATGCTGCGCCTCGCGGACGCCGATTACGGCTGGGTGACGCAGCAGGTCAAGGCGGTGGCCGATCGGCATGCGCAGGGACGCATGGTGTCGATGCTCGAGGGCGGGTACGCGCTCCCGGCGCTGGGCCGCAGCGTGGTGCAGCATGTGCGCGTGCTGGCCGGACTCGACGAGAGGGGCGCATGAATCGCTTGAGGTTCCTGTCCTGTTCCCTGCTATTCCTCGTCCTGGCGAGTCCCGCCCAGGGGAAATCCCTGAGAGTGTCCGCGATACCGGACGAGTCCCCGACTGAGCTGCTGCGCAAGTTCAAGCCGCTCGGCGCCTACCTGGAAGAAGAAACCGGCATGAAGGTCGACTGGACCCCGGTGAACGACTACCCGGCGGTGGTCGAGGGTCTGGCCGGCAACCGCGTCGACCTGGCATGGCTGGGCGGCTTTACCTTCGTGCAGGCGCGTATCCGCACCGGCAACGCAATCCCCATCGCGCAGCGCGCCGAGGACGAGAAGTTCATCAGCTACTACATCGTGCCGAAAAACAGTGCGGTGAAGAGCCTGCAGGGCCTCAAGGGCAAGACCTTCGCCTTCGGCTCGCCTGCGTCTACCTCGGGCCACCTGATGCCGCGCTTCTTCCTGCTGCAAGACGGCATCGATCCCGACAAGGACTTTTCGCGCATCGCATTCTCCGGTGCGCACGACGCCACGGTGGCGTTCGTCGCCTCCGGCCGCGCCGAGGGCGGCGTGCTCAACTCCTCGGTATTCGAGCGCCTGCGGGAAAAAGGCGACGCCAGCGTCAAGGCGGTGCGCATCCTTGCCAGGACGCCGCCGTACTACGACTACAACTGGACCGTGCGCGGCAACCTGGATCCGGCCCTGGTGAAAAAGCTTACCGCCGCGTTCCTCAAGCTCGACCCAAAGAACGCCGCGCATAAGGAAATCCTCGACTTGCAGCGCGCCTCGCGCTTCATTGCCACCAAGCCCGAGAACTACAAGGGCATCGAGGCAGCGGCGCGCGCCGCGGGGCTGCTGAAATAGGCCCCGGCCTGGCATGAATCTGACGCTCGAGGCGCTGCATCTGGTCCTCCCGGGGGGGCACCGGGCGCTGGCCGGCATGTTGCTCGATGTCAGTCGGGGCGAGCGGATTGCGGTGATCGGGCCGTCCGGGGCTGGCAAGACCAGCCTGCTGCGCGTTCTCGGCACCGCACTGCGCCCGAGCAGCGGCAAGCTGGCGATTTCTGGCGTCGATCCCTGGTCGCTGCCGGCGGGCGCGCTGCGCCATCTGCGCAGCCGCATCGGCCTGATCCACCAGGCGCCGCCGCTGCCGCCGCGGCAGCGGTTGGTCACAGCGGTGCTGGCTGGGCGCCTCGGAGCCTGGGGATTCGTCAAGGGCCTTGCCTCGCTCGCCTATCCCGCCGATATCGACGGCGCGCGCGCTGCCCTGGCGCGACTCGATCTCGCGGATCGCCTGTTCGACCGTTGCGACCGCCTCTCCGGCGGGCAACTGCAGCGCGTCGGCGTGGCGCGCGTGCTCTACCAGAAGCCCGACCTGCTGCTCGCCGACGAACCGGTGTCGTCGCTCGATCCGCAGCTCGCCGACCAGACCGTGGGCGAACTGCACCGCGAGGCGCGAGCACGCGGCGTGACGCTGGTGGCGAGCCTGCACGCGGTGGATCTGGCGCTGAAGTGGTTCCCGCGGGTCGTCGGACTTCGGGACGGCGCGGTGGCGTTCGATCGGCCGCCCGTGCGCGTCACCGATGCCATGCTGCGCGATCTGTATGCCACTGAGACACCGGTGATTCCGGTGCAGGGCGTGGAGCCACTGCAACGACCCGAGCCCGGACCGCGCGCGACCCGGCGCGGCGCACCACCCCTCTGCCGGTGAGCATGACCGCGGTGCAGCGCGACCCCGTCCTGGTCGCGCGCGTCATGCTGACCGTCGCCGGCCTGGCACTGCTCTGGCCGGCGATCGAACTGGCGGAATTCGATCCGCGCCAGCTGTTCGCGGCCGGCAACCTGCAGACCATGGGCCGCTTTCTGAGCACCTTTTTTCCCATGGCGCTCGGCGCCGATTTCCTTGGCCTGGTGCTGCGTTCGACGCTGGAGACGCTCGCACTCGCCACTGCCGGAACCGCGCTGGCCATCGTGCTTGCGCTGCCGCTGGCGATGGCGGTGTCGGAGAGCCTGTCGATTTCGCGCGTCGGCCCGGCGCGCCGCGTGTGGGTGGGCAGGCTGCTGCGCGCGCCGCTGCGTGCGCTGCTGATCTTCATGCGTTCCATCCCGGAGATCGTGTGGGCGCTGCTGTTCGTGCGCGCCGTCGGCCTCGGGCCGGCGGCCGGAGTGCTGGCGATCGCCATCAACTACGCGGGCATGCTGGGCAAGGTGTACTTCGAGATTTTCGAGGCGGGCGACACGCGCCCGGCGCGCGCCGTGCTCGAGACCGGCGGCGGCCGCGTGCACGCGTTTTTCTACGGCGTGCTGCCGGTAGCGCTGCCGGAACTGGTGTCCTATTCGGTGTACCGGTGGGAGTGCGCGATCCGCGCTTCGGTGGTGATGGGCTTCGTCGGCGCCGGCGGCCTGGGCCAGCAGATGGAGCTGTCGATGCGCATGCTCGAAGGCGGCGAGGTCTCGACCATGCTGGTCGCCTTTTTCGCCCTGGTGATGTTGGCGGATGCGCTCAGCGCGCTGCTGCGCAAGGCGCTGACATGAGAACGGGTGCACTGGTCTGGCAGCCATGGGTGGTCCTGATCGGCTGCGTGCTGGCCACCGCCGCGAGCTTTGCCTATCTCGGCGTGGATTTCGCCACGCTGCTCGGCGCTGACAGCCGGGAGCAGATGGGGCACTTCGCGCGCGGCTTTTTCCCGCCCGATCTCACGCCGGAATTCCTGCGCCGTACCCTGCGCGGGGCCGCCGAGACGCTGGCGATGTCCGCGCTCGGCACGCTGCTCGCCGCGCTGACCGGCGCGTTGCTAGCGCTGCCCGCCGCGGGCCGCTGGAGCCTCTGGCTGCGCGCGCCCGCGCGACTCGTGCTCAACGTGCTGCGCTCGATTCCCGAGCTGGTATGGGCGGTATTCATGGTTCTGGCGGCAGGCCTCGGGCCTTTCGCCGGCTGCCTGGCGCTCGCCGTGCACACGTCCGGCGTGCTGGGGCGGTTGTTCGCCGAGACCCTGGAGAACGCGCCGCCCGAGCCGGCACGCGCCCTGCGCGACGCAGGCGGTGGCGCAACGCTCGCTTTCCTTTACGGCACGCTGCCCGTGGTGCTGCCGCAATTCACCTCCTACGCCCTGTATCGCTGGGAATACAACATCCGCATGGCGGCGGTGCTCGGGCTGGTCGGCGCGGGCGGGCTCGGGCAGCTGCTCTATGTCGCCCTGTCGGTGTTCAAGACCCATGAGGCGGCGACGCTGCTGCTGACGATGATCGCCCTGGTCGCGCTGGTGGACCTGCTCAGCGCCTGGCTGCGGCGTTTCCTCGGGCGCGCGGGCGCCTGAGCAGCCCATCGAGCGCACGAATAAGCGCGGCGCGCTCGGCCGCCGGCGAGAACAGCGCGCGCCGGGCCGCCAGCGCGCGCCGCAGGCGGCGCAGGTAGTGCGCATCGCGCCTTGCGCGCGCCAGCAGCCGCGCGAGCGCGCGCTCGTCGCCCACTGGAAAGTAACCGGGATAGCCGCGGCCGAGCATGCCGATGTTTCCGGATACGCGGGAGGCGAGCACCGGGGTGCCGATGCGCGCGGCCTCGGCGATGACGTTGGCGCCCCCTTCCATGCGCGAACTCACCACCAGCAGGTGGCTGCGCGCGAGCCAACTGAGCGCGCGCGCATGCGTTGCGCCGCCAAGCCAGCGGTAGCGGGAATCGGCCGCCATGCGCCGGCGCGCCTCTTCCTCCATGGCGGGCGAGAGCGCCGCACCGAGCTGGACCACTTCGATCCCAGCCTCGCCGGGCAGATGGGCAAGGGCGGCCGCGGCGCGGAAGGGATCCTTTTCCTCGCGCAGGTGGCCCACCACCGCCACCCGGAATGCCCGGGCCGGCGGCGCGCGCCGCGCGTGCGGATCGGCGGACTGATACACGACACGCGTTTTTCGGCGCAGCCGCGGCGCGAGTAGCCGCAGCGCTTCGTCCTGCAACACGATGATGCGATCCGCCAGCTCGAGCGAGCGTCGCGCTTCGGTTGAACCGGGCAGATCCCGGTACAGGTCGGTGCCGGTGAGCGCCACGCACAGCGGGCCGTGCGGACGCGCCGCGCGATAGCGTGCGATGGAGTCGTGGCTGCGGCGCGCGTGCAGCGCGAGCAGGAGCGCGCAGGGCCTGCCGTCCCATTCCACGGCGATCGAGACGCGGTGTCCGGCGCGGCGCAGTTGCGCGGCCCAGCGCAGGGCGGTGTGGCGGTTGCCGTTGCGGGTCCCGGCGCCCGCAGGGGTGACGATCGCAATGCTCGCCATGGGTTCTGGTTAGACTAACACGCGATGCATGGCGATCCGTCCAGGCTGGCGCGCGAACTGCTCGAGGCGCGCGCGCGCACTTTGCGCGTCACGCAGGACTTCGACGGCGAGCGGCTGCTCGGCCCGAAGCTCGACATCGTCAACCCGCCGCTGTGGGAGATCGGGCACGTCGCCTGGTTCCAGGAACGCTGGTGCCTGCGCACCGCGCGCGGCGGCGCGCCGGTGGATTCGATCCTCGCGAGTGCGGATGCACTCTACGATTCCTCCGCGGTGGCGCACGACACGCGCTGGCACCTGCCGCTGCCCGGACTCGAGTCGACGCGCACCTACCTGGCCGCGGTCCTGGAGCAGGTGCAGGCGCGCCTTGCGCGCGAGCCGGAGAATGCGGCGCTCGCGTACTACGCGCAGCTGTGCGTGTACCACGAGGACATGCACGCCGAGGCATTTCACTACACGCGCCAGACGCTCGGCGATCCCGATCCGACTGGAGAGGGGCCGGCACCAGTGGCGCCGGACGGCGACCTGGAGATCGCCGGCGGGCGTTTCGAGCGCGGTGCAAAGCCCGGCGCGGGTTTCACTTTCGACAACGAAAAGTGGGCGCACGAAGTCGAGGTGGCGCCGTTTCGCATCGCCCGCGCCACGGTGTCCAACGCCCAGTACCTTGCCTACGTGGAGGACGGCGGGCAGGCGCCGCGCTACTGGAAGAAGCTTGATCGCGCCTGGCTACGGCGCAGCTTCGGGCGCTGGCTGCCGCTCGCGCCCTGCGAGCCGGTACTGCATGTCAGCGCGCACGAGGCAGAGGCCTATTGCCGCTGGGCGAAGCGCAGGCTGCCGAGCGAAGCGGAGTGGGAATTCGCGGCGGCGAGGCTGCCGCAGATGCTGGGCAATGTCTGGGAGTGGACCGCGAGCGCCTTCCTGCCCTACCCGGGATTCTCGCCCGACCCCTACGAGGATTATTCGCGACCGTGGTTCGGCACGCATCGCGTGCTGCGCGGCGGGAGTTTCTCGACCCCGGTCAGGCTCAGGCGCCCGGGCTTTCGCAACTTCTATACGCCGGAACGAGCCGACGTGTTCTGCGGCTTTCGTACCTGCGCGGCCTAGGCCGCTTCCTTGCCCCTGACGGCGGCAGGGGTTTCCTCGAGCAGGGCGATCACGCGCTTGGCGTGGCGGTAGAGTTTCTCGCCCCGTCCCGTCACCACCACGCCGCGCCGGTGCCGTTCGAACAACTGCACATCGAGGAACAGCTCAAGCCTGCGAATGCGCGCGGACACGTTGGATTGCACCGTCTGCAGCAGCTCGCCGGCGCGCGCGAATCCGCCTTCTTCGTACACGGCCACGAAATAGCGCAGATCCTTGATGTCCATCTTGGAGAAGACTATAGCAAAGCGTTGATGTCATCAGCATAAGAGTTGGCAAACGCAGCGCCCATTGCAAGAAACTGTCAGTCGAGCTGCAAGGGCCCTCAGGGCGCCAGTTCCCGCGCCATGCCGGCGAACGACGCCTCGTCGGCTGCCGCGACCCGCAGCACCTGCGCCTGCGGCAGGCGCGGAAAATTGCGCTGTGCCGAGCGCCGGTAGGCCGGATCGTAGTGCTCCTCGAGCAGGCGTTCGACCAACTGTTCCCAGGCTGCGCGCGCGGCCAGCGCTTTCCAGCTTTCCACGCGTTCGCGCCCGTGCAGCCGCAGCAGGCAATCCAGTTGCGCACCCAGCGCCGCCGGATCGGCGAAGAAATGGCGGTACTCTTCCATCAGCAGCGCGACGCGCGCCGCAGTCGCAGCCTCGAGCAGCACGCATTCGGATGCGCGCATGGTCTCGATGAGCGCCTGCGGCACTTGCAGCTGGCCAATCTTTCGGCTTTCCCCTTCGACATACACCGGGCGGGCGCGGTCGAGCGCGGCAAGTTCGGCGCACAAATGGCTCTCGAACATCTTCTGCGTGGGCTGGGCACGGCCGGGCAGCTCGCCCAGCACTGAACCGCGGTGCGCGGCGAGTTCCTCGAGGTCGAGCACCTGCGCCCCGGCGCGGGCCAGCGCGTGCAACAGGCGGCTCTTGCCGCTGCCCGTGGCGCCGTGCACCACGCGAAAGTGCATCGCGCGGGGCAGGGTCGCAAGTTGCTCGAGCACGCTGCGCCGGTAGGCGCGGTACCCGCCTTCGAGGGTGTGCGCATTCCAGCCGATTTCGCGCAGCACGTGCGCCAGCGCAGCGCTGCGCTTGCCGCCGCGCCAGCAATACACCAGCGGCCGCCAGTCCCTGGGTGAGTCGGCAAGCGCGTCCTCGAGGTGGCGGGCGATGTTCCTGGCGACCAGCGCTGCGCCGAGCCTGCGCGCCTGGAACGTGCCCACCTGCTTGTAGATGGTGCCGACCTGCGCGCGCTCGGCGTCATCGAGCACCGGCAGCGACAGGGCGCCGGGAACGTGGTCCTCGGCGAATTCAGCCGGCGAGCGTGCGTCGAGGATGGCGTCGAAGTCCGTAAGGACGCACGGGTGCATTTCGACGGAGT
>JAABQT010000071.1 GCA_011391295.1 Betaproteobacteria bacterium | reverse complement strand
TCCCGAAATCCGGCGCCTGCCGGCACGCGCGGTCAAGGAAGACAGCGACCTTGGCGATCTCCCGGTCACGGTGGCGGTCGGCCCCCTGCCCCCGCACGTCGTGCGCCTTGCGCTCGACGCAGGGGCCAGGGTCGCCGCGGACCTGCGCTCGCGCGGCCTGGTCCGGGCCGCCTGTCTCGCGCTGCAGAATCAGACAACGGCAGTCATCCCTGAAGTACACTTTCCCTCACAGCGGAGGTCACCATGAAACGCAGATCATTCCTGTTTGCGGCAGCGGGTTTCGGATTGATGGGTTCCAGTGCCTGGGCGGCGCCCGCGCGCAAGATCGGCAGCCGGGACGTGTTCGTGGTGGTCGACGTGCAGAACTGCTTCACCCCGGGCGGCTCGCTGGCGGTGAAGGAAGGCGACGTGATCGTCCCGCTCATCAATCGCATCGCAAAGCAGTTCAAGCACGTGGTGATCACGCAGGACTGGCACACGGCCGACCATATCTCGTTCGCCTCGCAGCATCCCGGCAAGAAGCCCTTCGACATGATGAAGCTTGCCTATGGCAACCAGGTGCTGTGGCCAGACCATTGCGTGCAGGGAACCGACGGCGCGGCGCTGCACAAGGATCTGAACATTCCGCACGCCGAGCTGATCATCCGCAAGGGATACCGGCGCGAAGTGGACAGCTATTCCGCGTTTCTCGAGGCCGACCAGAAGACGCAGACCGGCCTGGGCGGCTACCTCAAGCAGCGCGGCCTGAAGCGCGTGTATTTCGCCGGCCTCGCCACCGATTTCTGCGTCGGCTGGAGCGCGCTCGACGCGCGCAAGCAGGGTTTCGAAGCGCTGGTGATCGAAGACGCCTGCCGCGGCATCGACGTGCAAGGTTCCCTCGCCAAGGCCTGGGCGGCAATGCAGGCCGCGGGCGTGAAACGCATCCAATCCACCGACGTGATCTAGGGAGATGAAATGAAGCTCAGACTTGCATTAGGAATGGCGGCCGCAGCGCTCGCCGCATTCGGCGCCCAGGCCCAGACCATCAAGATCGGGGAACTGAACAGCTACAAGGTATTCCCGGCGTTCCTCGAGCCCTACAAGAAAGGCTGGGAACTGGCGCTGCAGGAGATCAATGCCGCCGGCGGCATCAAGGGGCGCAAGCTCGAAGTCATATCGCGCGAGGACGGCGGCAATCCGGGGGACGCGGTGCGCGTCGCCGAGGAACTGATCACGCGCGAGAACGTGTCGGTGCTGATGGGCACCTTCGCCTCGCACGTCGGCCTGGCGGTGTCCAACCTCGCCAACCAGAGAAAAATCGTGTTCATCGCCGCCGAACCCCTCACCGACAAGATCGTGTGGGAAAACGGCAACCGCTACACCTTCCGCCTGCGGCCCTCGACCTACATGCAGGTGGCGATGCTGGTCCCCGAAGCCGCGAAGCTGAACAAGACCCGCTGGGCGATCGTCTACCCGAATTACGAGTACGGGCAGTCCGCCGCCAAGTCGTTCAAGAACCTGCTGACGCAGGCCCAGCCGGGCGCTCAGTACGTCGCCGAGCAGGCGCCGGCGCTCGGCAAGATCGAAGCGGGTTCGGTGGTGCAGGCGCTGGCGGAAGCCAAGCCCGACGCCATCTTCAGCGCGCTGTTCGGCGCAGACCTGCAGAAATTCGTGCGCGAAGGCAATATCCGCGGGCTGTTCAAGAACATGACGGTGTTCAATCTGCTCGCCGGCGAGCCCGAATACCTCGATACGCTCAAGGACGAGACGCCCGAGGGATGGTGGGTGACCGGCTACCCCTGGGCCGAGATCAAGACGCCCGCGCACCGCAAGTTCCTCGCCGCCTACCAGGCGAAGTGGAAGGACTACCCGCGCCTGGGCTCGGTGGTCGGCTACTCCACCATGTACACGGTCGCCAACGCGATCAGGAAGGCCGGCTCCACCGAACCCGAGAAGCTGATCGCGGCGCTCAAGGGCCTGGAAATGGACACGCCGATCGGGCCGATCGTGTACCGCGCGGTCGACCATCAGTCCACCATGGGCGCCTATGTCGGGCAGATCTCGAAGAAAGGCGGCCAGGGGGTAATGGTCAATTGGCGCTTTGCCGACGGTGCGCTTTTCCTGCCCTCGTTCGCGGAAGTGCGCGCCATGCGCAAAGACTGAAAAAAGGGGGACAGACCCCATTTGCAAAAACGCAAATGGGGTCTGTCCCCTTTTTTTTCATGTCCGCCTCCTCGATCCTGATCCAGTTCCTGAACGGCCTGGCGAGCGCCTCGTCGCTGTTCCTGGTGGCCGCTGGGCTGTCGTTGATCTTCGGGGTCACGCGCATCGTCAATTTCGCGCACGGATCGCTGTTCATGCTCGGCATGTACCTGGCGGTCGCCCTGGCGCCGATGCTCGGTTTCTGGTGGAGCGTTCCGCTCGCCGCGCTCGCCGTCGCCGCCTTCGGCGCGCTGGTCGAGGCGACGCTGCTGCGCCGGTTGTACGCGGCGCCGGAATTGCTGCAGCTGCTTGCCACTTTCGCGCTGGTGCTGGTGATCAAGGACTTCACGCTCTGGGCGTGGGGTCCGGAAGACCTCCTCGGGCCCAGGGCGCCGGGCATGGACGGCGCCGTGCGCATCGCGGGCCTGCGCTACCCCGAGTACGACTTGTTCCTGATCGGCTTCGGTCCACTGGTGCTCGGTGCGCTCTGGTTCCTCCTCAGGCGTACGCGCTGGGGCACGCTGGTGCGTGCGGCAACGCAGGACCGCGAGATGGCGGGGGCGTTGGGTGTGAATCAGCGCTGGCTGTTCACCAGCGTATTCGCGCTCGGCGCGCTGCTCGCCGGGCTGGGTGGCGCAGTGCAGATCCCGCGCGAACCGGCCACCCTGTTCATCGACCTGCAAATCATTTCGGACGCCTTCGTCGTGGTGGTGGTGGGCGGCCTGGGCTCGATCCCGGGTGCCTTTCTCGCCGCCCTGCTCATCGCCGAAATCAAGTCGTTCTGCATCGGTCTGGGGTATTCGAAGATCACCCTGGTGGTTGAATTCATCGTCATGGCGGTGGTGCTGGTGATCCGGCCCTGGGGATTGCTCGGCCGCATGCCCGCCCAATCGCGCGGCCCCGGCACCGTGGAGCTGCCGCTGGCCTTCCCCACGCGCAAAGCCCTGGCGGCGCTCGGCGGCATGGCAATGATGCTGGCCCTGGTGCCCCTGCTCTCGGCAGGCTATACGCTGGTGCTGCTCACCGACATCCTGGTGTTCGCGCTGTTCGCGGTCAGCCTGCACTTCATCATGGGACCCGGCGGCCTGCATTCCTTCGGCCACGCCGCGTATTTCGGCCTCGGCGCCTACGGCGCCGGCCTGCTGCTGCTCAAGGGCGGATTGCCCATGGAGCTGGCGCTGGCGCTGGCACCCCTGCTCGCGGTCTGCGGCGCGCTGGTCTTCGGCTGGTTCTGCGTGCGCCTCTCCGGGGTGTACCTGGCGATGCTGACGCTCGCGTTTGCGCAGATCACCTGGTCGGTGATGTTCCAATGGGACGCGTTCACCGGCGGCTCGAACGGCCTGATCGGCATCTGGCCCTCGTCCTGGCTGTCGAGCAAGACGGCGTACTACTACCTCACGCTCGCCACCTGCGTCGGCGCAATTGCGCTGCTGTGGCGCGTGCTGCACGCACCGTTCGGCTATGCGCTGCGTGCCGGGCGCGATTCGCCGCTGCGCGCGGACGCGATCGGCATCGACGTGCGGGCGCAACAGTGGGCGGCGTTCGTGTTCGCCGGACTGTTCGCCGGGCTGGCGGGCGCGCTGTTCGCGTTTTCCAAGGGGTCGATCTCGCCCGAGGCGCTGGCGGTACCGCGATCGGTGGATGGCCTGGTCATGGTGCTGCTGGGCGGGATCCAGACCCTCACCGGACCGGTCTGGGGCGCGGCGCTGCTTACCTGGCTGCAGGACGCGGTGTCGCGCGGCATCGATTACTGGCGCGCAGTGATGGGCGCGATCGTGCTGGTGCTGGTGCTGGTATTTCCCCAGGGCGTCACCGGTTTCCTGCGCGAAAGATTCGCGCGATGACGGTCCTCGCCATCCGCAATCTGGCGAAAGCCTACGGCGGCGTGCAGGCCGTGCGCGACGTGAGCTTCGTGGTCGCCGCCGGGGAACTGCTGGCGATGATCGGGCCGAACGGCGCGGGCAAGACCACCTGCTTCAACATGCTCAATGGGCAGGTGACGCCCGATGCCGGCAGCGTGGAGTTCGAGGGCCGCAGCCTGCTCGGCCTCACGCCGCGGCAGATCTGGCGGCTGGGCGTGGGGCGTACCTTCCAGATCACCGCCACCTTCGGTTCGATGACGGTGCGCGAAAACGTCCAGATGGCCCTGCTGTCCCACCACCGGCGCCTGTGGTCGCTGACGGCACTGGCCACGCGCAGTTACGCCGATGACGCCGACGCACTGCTGGCCCGGGTCGGCATGCGCGAGCAGGCCGACCGGCCCTGCGCGGTGCTCGCCTACGGCGACTTGAAGCGTGTCGAGCTGGCCGTGGCGCTCGCCAACCGGCCGCGCCTGCTGCTCATGGACGAGCCTACCGCCGGCATGGCGCCGCGCGAGCGCAACGAGTTGATGCAGCTCGCCGCGGAACTCGCGCGCAGCGGCGGTATCGCAGTGCTGTTCACCGAGCACGACATGGACGTGGTGTTCACGCACGCCGACCGCGTGATCGTGCTGTCCGGCGGCGAGCTGATCGCGGCGGGGCGGCCCGACGCGGTGCGGGCGGATGCGCGCGTGCGTGAGGTCTATCTGGGGACTGGCGATGCTTGAAGTCTCAGGACTCGATGCCGCCTACGGGCGCGCGCGCATCCTCTTCGACGTGTCGTTCGAAGCGCACGCGGGCCAGGTGGCCGTGCTCCTGGGGCGCAATGGCGCCGGCAAGTCCACGACGCTGAAGTGCATCATCGGGCTGGTGCGGCCCCGGTCTGGCGAGATACGCTTCGACGGCCGGCCGATCCAGCACCTGCAGCCCTACCAGATCGCGCGGCTCGGTGTGGGTTACGTGCCGGAGGACCGGCGCATCTTCACCGATCTCACCGTGATGGAGAACCTGGAAATCGGCCGCCAGCCGCCGCGCGAGGGCGCGCCGCGCTGGACGCCGGCGAAGCTGTTCGAATTGTTCCCCAATCTGGGCCGCATGCAGGACCGGTTGGGCGCGCGCATGTCCGGCGGCGAGCAGCAGATGCTCACCATTGCGCGCACGCTGATGGGCAATCCCCGCGCCATTTTGCTCGATGAGCCCTCTGAAGGCCTCGCACCGGTGATCGTCGAGCAGATGGCGCGCACCATCCGCGAGCTGAAGGCCCAGGGCTTGACGGTGCTGCTGTGCGAACAGAACCTGCACTTCGCGCGCCTGGTGGCAGATCGCGCCTACGTGATCGAAAAAGGGCAGTTGCGGCGCTCGGGTACGCTGGACGAAGTGCGCGAGGAGTACCAGCAGGTATGAGCTGGATCGCGGGCATCGACGTCGGCGGCACGTTCACGGACCTGATCGCGCTGGACTCGGCCAGCGGCGAAGTGCGCCTCGCCAAGGTGCCGACCACCCCGGAAAACCAGGCCCACGGGGTGCTGGCGGCGCTGGACGAGGCGCAGGTCGCGTTCGGCGAGCTGGCACTGATCGTGCACGGCACCACCACCACCACCAACGCATTGTTGGAACGCAAACTGGCCCGGACCGGCCTCATCACCACGCAAGGCTTTCGCGACGTGCTGGAACTGGGCCGCCGCACGCGGCCTCGTCCCTATGGACTCAAAGGCTGGTTCGAGCCGCTGATCCCGCGCGAGTTGCGGCTGGAAGTACCGGAGCGCATGGATGCGGAAGGCGAACCGGTCGTGCCGCTGGACGAGGCTGCGACGCGCGACGCGGTGCGCAGGCTGCTGGCGGCGGGCTGCGAGTCCCTGGTGATCCACTTCCTGCACAGCTACATCAATCCGGCGCACGAACAGCGCGCTCTCGCGCTCGCCCGGGAGTCCTGGCCCAACGCCTACGTCACCGCCGGCCACGCCGTGCTGTCGGAATACCGCGAATACGAGCGTGGCGTCACCGCCACTGTCAACGCCAGCGTGCAACCGATCCTGGATCGATACCTCGCGCAACTGCGCTCGGCGCTCAAGCGCCGCGGCTTTTCCCGGGATCTGCTGGTGATGCAGGGCAATGGCGGCACCGTTTCGGCGGCCGTCGCCGCCGAAAACGCGGCCAATACCGTGATGTCGGGGCCCGCCTCCGGGGTCATCGCGGCGGCCTATTCGGCCAGCGCCGCCGGCTACCCCAACGCGATCACCTACGACATGGGCGGCACCTCGACCGACGTCGGCCTGATCCGGGACGGCGTGCCAGAGGTGTCCTCCGAGCTCGAGCTCGAGTACGCCATGCCGGTCCACGTGCCGATGGTCGATGTGCACACCATCGGCGCCGGCGGCGGATCGATCGCCTACGTGGGCGAAGACGGTTTGCTGCGCGTGGGGCCCAAGAGCGCCGGCGCACACCCCGGACCGATCTGCTACGCACGCGGCGGCACCGAGCCGACCATCACCGACGCGAACCTGGTCCTGGGGCGCCTCAACCCCGGAGCGCTGCTCGGCGTGAAGGGCGCCGCGGACCTGGAGCATATCCAGCGCCAGATCCTGGAAAAAGTCGGCAGGCCGCTGGGGCTGGATGCGACCCAGGCGGCTGCCGCCATCCTGCGCGTCGCCAACGACCGCATGTCCGGTGCGATGCGCATGGTGTCGCTGGCCCGCGGCCACGATCCCCGCGACTTCGTGCTGTTCGCGTTCGGCGGCGCCGGGCCTTTGCATGCGGCGGCCATCGCCAGAGAGCTGGGAATCCCCAAGCTCCTGATACCGGCCCGGCCCGGCATCACCAATGCCTTGGGTTGCGTCGTCGCAGATCTTCGGCACGACTTCGTCAATACTGTGAACAAACCTGTTCAAGATATTGATATCACACACGTTAACTCAGTAATTCAGCAGCAGGTTTCGGCCGGCAAGGAGCTGCTCGAACGCGAAGGACTGGCGATCGAGGGACTGCGCCTGCTGCACAGCGCCGACATGCAGTTCCAAGGGCAGACCCATATGTTGAAGGTCGCCCTCCCCGGCGCCGAGGTCTCACGGGACGTGCTGCAGCAGTTGTTCGAAAAAGCGTACTGGGAACGATTCGCAGTGGAACTGCCGGAAATCCGCGCGATGCTGGTCAACGTGCATACGGCCGTGATCGGCCTGCGCCCACGCTTCAACCTTGGGGTTCTTTCAGATCGCGGGGCGCCTCATGCCCCGCGATCTCGGAAAACCTGGTTCGAGGGTGGCTGGCGCGAGACA
>JAABQT010000007.1 GCA_011391295.1 Betaproteobacteria bacterium | reverse complement strand
CGTTCGCCCTGCGCCCCGCACTCGACGCTGAAAGTTTCGGGCGTGAGCCGCGCGATTGGCTGCTGGAGCATCGCTTCGTGCCACCCGACCTGCTCGACGCGTGGCGCAGCGTTGCGGACCTGGCGCTCGGCAGCGTGGCGCACTGCTATGAACGGGCCGGCGTCGCGCGTACGCTCAGGCTGCACGGCGACTGCCACGCCGGAAACATCCTGTGGACGGACGACGGGCCTCATTTCGTCGACTTCGACGACGCACGCAGCGGCCCGGCGGTGCAGGACCTGTGGATGCTGCTCTCCGGGGACCGCGCGGAGATGACCCAACAGCTCGACGATGTCCTCGCCGGCTACGAGCAATTCCGGGAATTCGAGCCGCGCGAACTGCACCTGGTGGAGGCCCTGAGGACGCTGCGCCTGATTCACTACTCCGCCTGGATCGCGCGGCGCTGGGACGATCCGGCGTTCCCGGCCGCGTTTCCCTGGTTCGACACGCAGCGCTACTGGCAGGACCGGATCCTGGAACTGCGCGAGCAGATCGCGCTGATGGACGAGCCGGCGCTCGCCAGGCCCTAGAGGAGCTTGTAGACCTCGAGCAGCACCTGCCGCGCCTTGCGCTGCGCGGTGGCGACGGCGATGCAGCGGTTGAGCCACTGCAGCCCGCGGTCGCCGGTTTCGAAGCGCATCACGGTGCGAAAGAAGTATTTCTGCGGCGCCACCTCCTCGCCGCGCCCCAGCGCCGCCAGCACCTCCGGTGGCCCGTGGCGATAGCCCTGGCTCACCACGCGGATCAGGGCGCCTGCCTCGGTACGCAGCGCATAGCGCGCGTCGATGTCGAGCACGCCGTCGGCGCGCACGATCTGCCAGTCGGCGCCGCCCGGAACCACGGTGCCTCGCAAACCGGGCCCGGCGAAGTTGCCGCCGGTGATGGCGACCACGCGGCGCTCCCCGAGCGGACCGCCGCCCATGCTCGTCAGTTCGCCGACGTCGGCCGCGACATTCATCAGGAATTCGAACTGGATCGTCATTGACGGCATCCCGCTCAGGTCAGAATTGTCACGAAACATGGGCGCATGCGATTCCAGGGGAGGCGCGCTACGCCTGCAGATCGTCCAGCGCCGCGTCGAGGTGGCCGCGCTCGGCCCAGGCCTGCACGTGCCACGCGTCCGAACCGATTTCAATCCAGTTGATCGCGGCGTTCGGGATCTCGAAATCGCGCGGCGCGATCAGGCCGATGCCCAACGCATGCCGGCGCAACATTTCCAGCACGCCGCCGTGGGTGAACACCAGCACGGTCTGTCCCGTATGGCGCGCGGCAATGGCGCTGATCGCGGCTATGGAACGGTCATTGAAGCGCCGCAGGCTCTCGCCGCTGCCGAAGTCGTAGTCGAGGTCCTTCGCTCTGAAGCGAGCATAGTCCCCGGGCAGGCGATCGCGTGCCTCGGCGTAAGTCAGGGCTTCAAATTTTCCGTAGTGGCGCTCGCGCAGCGCCGCCTCCAGCCGCGGCGCCAGGCCGAGCACGCGCGCCAGCGGCGCTGCGGTCTGGCGCACGCGCGCCAGATCGCTGGCGTAGATCGCGCTGAAGCGCTCGCCAGCCAGCGCGGCGACCAGCGCGCGCGCCTGCGCCTCGCCCACCGCCGAGAGCGGTACATCGGTCTGCCCTTGCACCCGGCCCTCGGCGTTCCAGGCGGTTTCACCGTGGCGAATCATGCAGATACGTGTGGAATTCATTTCTCGCCGTTCTTTCAGAATAGGTATGATAGCCGCGCAATGCCCCAATCCGCTGCCCGCACCCCGCGCAGTTCGCTGCCCAGCGTCGAGCAGGAGGAATTGCGCGGCATATCGCGCACGGTCGCCGAGATCGAGTGGCTGCTGCTGATCCTGGTGCTGGTGTACGTGATATTTGGCCGGTCGCTCCCCGACATCGAGCCCGCCCTGTCGACGGCGCTGTTCTTCTTCGCCGCCTTCGTCATGAGCTTCCGCTACACGAACTTCTACAGGCGCGAGACGCGCTGGAAGATCGCGGTGGAAACCCTGGTGATGATCGGTTTCATCACCTGGGTGCTCTGGTTCACCGGCGGGGTCGCCAGCCCGCTGGTCAACGCCTACCTGCTGGTGGTGATCACCGCCGCACTGACCCTGGGCAAGACGCGCACACTCGTGCAGGTGGCGCTGATCGGCGTGTGCTACCTGTTCCTCGATTGGCAGGTGGGCGGCAAGGATTTTGCGCGGCTCGCGTACTGGGGCGGGTTCGCCGCGCAGCTCGCGCCAGTGGTGCTGGTGGCCTATATCACCACCATGTTCTCGGCCGACATCCGCTATGGCCTGAACCGCGCCAAGCTGCTCGCGGAGACCGACGAGCTGACCGGCCTGTACAACATGCGCGGCTTCGTGGCGATCGCCAACCGCCTGTTCGCGCAAGCGCAGCGCTACGGGCGCGCGGCGAGCTTGCTGATGCTGGACTCGGACAGCCTGAAGCAGGTGAACGACCGGCACGGCCACGAAGCCGGCAACCGGCTGCTGCAGCACATCGTAAAGGCGGTACAGGGGCAGCTGCGCGCCACCGACGTGGCGGCGCGCTACGGCGGCGACGAATTCGTAGTGATGCTGCCGGATACGCCCGCGCGCGGCGCCATGGAAGTCGCCGAGCGCATCCGCCACGCGATCGACACGTCGCCGTTCACCATCGATGCCGCGCGCACGCCATGCACGGTCAGCATCGGCGTTGCCAGCCATCCGCAGGACGCGCGCACCATCGAAGCGCTGCTGGCGTGCGCCGACCACGCGATGTACGAGGCCAAGGCCGCCGGTCGCAACAAGGTGGCCCAGTTTCGCGCCGCGTAGCTCACAGCGCGAACTCGACGTAGGAGTAGATGTAGTTCGAGCCGCCGTTGACGTTGTTCAGCAGTTGCGAGAAACCGAAGATGCCCGAGCGGTGCGACACGCCGATGCCGAAGTAGGTGTCGCGCAGCGCGCGGCTGCCGACCAGATCGCCCACGCTCACGTCGATGGTCGGATCGAGGTAGGTCAGCAGCTTGCTAGTGGGCCGGTTGCGCCGCAACTGGTCCTGGCCCTCGACGAAGGGCACGCGGCTCGCGTAGGAAAGACCCGAGCCGATGCCGAAGCGCGTCTTCGCGCGGTGGCGCCACGGCAGCCCGTACCAGTACGACTTGAAGTAGGCGTTCAACTGCCAGGAGTCGGGCTGGCGCCCGTTCTCGTCGTGGTGCAGCAGGCCGACATAAGCCGCGATATCCACGTTCCCGCCGTTGAGGCGCTCGATCAGCGTGCGGCCGAGTTCGAGCGACGTGATGCGGGTCTGGTCCGGGGTGCTGGTCGACGTACAGCGCCAGAGCAGGATCTTGGCCAGGTCGCAGTCGGTGGCCTTGCCGTAGTACGCCTTGACCAGCAGCGGGCGCGTGTCGGGCACCGGCCATGGCTGGGGCGAGTGGTCATAGAGCAGGCCGAGGCTCACCGCGGGCTGCAGGCCGCTCTGCACGATCGGGCTGCGGCGCACGCCGCCCGCCCACTGCGTCACCGACACGCCCGCCAGCAGCTTCCAGCGCTCGCCAAGCGCATAAGTGGCGTGGAGCGCGAGCTGCAGGTTGAGTCCCGCGCCCGGCTCATGCGCCGGGCGCGCCGCGGTGGCCTCGCCGGGCAGGACACCGTAGTAGTAATTGTTCAGCTTCGCATCGCGCCATATGAGCATGGCCTGCGGCCAGTAGCGCAGGCGAGCGCTCGCGCGCTCCTGCCGGACGCCCGCGCGCAGCTCGGTGCCTTCCGACTCGCCGTCCACGTTGCGCAAATACTCGCCGAACACCGTGCCCCACGCGGCCCGATGGCGGTAGCCCAGGCCGAGGTCCGTGCCCGGCTCGCGGATCGCCATCCCGGCCAGCACCGGCGGTACGCGCTCGAGCGGCGTGCCTTCGAAGCGGTGCGCGAGGAACAGGTCCAGCCGGCGCGTCGCGTCCAGATCCCACTTCAGTCCGACGCGGTCCGCATGCACGAACACGCGCTCGCCGAGAAACAGATTTACCGGCAGGTAGTCGTAGTGCACGCCTTGCCCGCGGTAGGGCGAGCGCTCCGCGCGCACCGCGCCGCCGGAACCCGCGCCGCCTTCGGGCAAGGGGTCGGCCAGAGTGTCGCCGGCGCGCGAGCCCGCCGGCGGCACGGCGAGCAGCAGCGAAATCAGGACCAGACGTGCGTTGCGCAATTGCGATTTCCACCCCGGGCGAAACGCGCGAGCTTACATGGAATCACGCGACGCCGACGCTGCCGTCGGCGCGCCGGGTCAGCAAGCCGCGTCGGCGTCCAGCGGAAATGCCGGCCGGCGCACCCGGCTGAACTTGAGCTGCGCGTAGTCGGAGGTGCACACGCCTTCGCCCGCGCATTCCACCACCGCCTTGGCGAGCGGCCCGAGCCCGGCACGCCAGTGCACGCGGCTCTTGAGCATCAGATAGCGCTTGTTCGCCGGCTCGAGCCCGAGGGCGCGGAACGAACCCAGATCGTACGGCTCGGTGTGGCGCGAGATCACCGCGATCTCGACCTTTCCAGTGTCGAGCACCGCGCTGGCGCCCATGTCCATGCGCTCGCCCCTGGCCATCGGTCCTTCGTTGGTGTAGAGGCCGTCGATGATCCTCTTCACCGTGCCGGTCACTTCGCGCGGCCTGCCCCTCAGTCCCAGTGCCGGCATGTCGAGCCTGCCGCCGAGCGGCAGCGTGACGCGCGCGCCGACGCCCGCCTGCTGCATCTTGCACACTGCCTGCGGGTCGAAAATCGCGAACGCGCACACGTCCTCCATGCCCGACTCCAGGATCCCGCCCAGCACCATCATGGTGTCCATGGTGCCGCCGGAGGCGCAGTTGTCGTAGTGATCGAGCAGCACGACCGGCCCGCCCTGCATGCGGCGGGCGCGCTCGAGCGACGCCGCGAGCGGCTCGATCCGGTAGACGAACTTTTCGCGCTCCCGCCACGCCATGTCGAGCAGTTCCTCGCTCAGGCGTTTCGCCAGCGCCGCATCGCCGTCGGTCACCACCACGGCGGACACGCCCGCGTAGGGGATGTCGGCGTGGGGAAAGCCGACGAAGAACGTCGCGCTCAGCGCGCCTTGCTGTTCCATCGCCCGCGCCCGGGCCTGGATCTCCCGGTTGGGCGCATCGAGGCTCGACTGGCGCATGACGTGCGGCAGCATCGGCCGCCATCCCCAGGCCATCGCCGGAGCCGCCTTGCCCCCGAGCAGCGCGAGTACCGGCCGCCCGGCGCGCAGGCCCGTTTCGTACATGTCCACGTGCGGGTAGGTCTGGTAGCCGGCGATCGCGGTCGCGTGAGCGCCCATGGCGGGAAAGAAATTGGCATGCATGTCGAGCGCGACGCCGATCGGCACCTGCGGCGCGATTCTGCGGATGCGCGCGAGCAGCTCGCCCTCGCCGTCCTCGTGGCGCTCGGTGACCATCGCGCCGTGCAAGTCGAGCAGCACGGCGTCGCAGCCCTGCGCCACCGCGTCGACGATGCGCTGCGCCATGTACTCGTAAGCGGCGCTGTGCACCGGGCCGCTGGGCGCGGCGCTGCCCGCCACCGGCAGCAGCATCTGGGCGCCCGCCTGTTCCGCGAGCGCGATGAACGCGCCGATGCCGGTGCCGGTGCCGCGGAACGCGGCGCGGATCTCCTCGCCCTCCAGCGGCGTGGCGCGGCCGCGCGTGAAGCGCGCGAGATCCGTCGGCACCGGAGAGAAGGTGTTGGTCTCGTGCTTCATCTGGGCGATGACGAGGCGCATGGCGGCAGTGGCCTATCGTTTAGACTTCACGACCATGCGAGCCTACTTCATCCGCGCCAGCGACGGCCAGTCCCTCCTCGAACTGCGCGACGTCCCGCCGCCCGAGCCCGGCCCCGGCCAGATGCTGGTGCGTGTGCGCGCTGCGGGCCTGAACCGGGGCGAGCTCATCAGCGCGCCCAAAACCTCCAGGGCCGCCGGCATGGATGCGGCGGGCGAAGTGGCGCAGCTCGGCGCGGGAGTCACGCAGTTCAAGCCCGGCGACCGGGTGATGGGCCGCTGCCCCGGCGCCTTCGCGGAATACGCGCTGATGGACGCTCGCGAGACGCTGCCGGTGCCGGAGAGGCTGTCCTGGGAACAGGCCGCGTCGGTGCCGATCGCGTTCCTGGTGGTGTACGACATGCTGCTCGCGCAGGGGCGGCTCAAGGCGGGCGCATGGCTCCTCGTCACCGGCGTAACCTCGGGCGTGGGCGTCACGGCGCTGCAGGTCGCCAAGGCCCTCGGCGCCCGGGTGATCGGGACCTCGGGTTCGCCGCAGAAGCTGGAACTGCTCAAGCCCCTCGGCCTCGACGTCGCGCTCGCCACCCGCAAGCCCGACTTCTGCGCCGCGGTGCTGCAGGCGACGGGCGGCAAAGGCGCCGACCTGTGCGTCAACAATGTCGGCGGCACGGTGTTCGCCGAATGCGTGCGTGCGCTCGGTTTCGAGGGGCGGCTCGCGGTGGTCGGCACCATGGACGGCACGCTCACCGCGCAGATCGACCTGGACGCGCTGCATGCCAAGCGCCTCACGCTGTTCGGCGTCTCCAACAAGCTGCGCAATTCCGAACAGCGCAGCGTGACGGTGCGCGGCTTCGCCGCCAGCCTGCTGCCCCTGCTCGCCGACGGCCGCATCAAGCCGCTCATCGACCGCGTCTACGCCTTCGACGAGCTCCCGGCGGCCAAGGCGCGCATGCAAGCCAACGCGCACGTCGGCAAGATCATCGTTACGCTGTAGGGACAGACCTTCAGGTCTGTCCCTATCTAATTCATATTGCCTTTGCCGCGCGCAGCTGCGCGATCTCTTGTTTGCCATAGCCGAGCTCCGCCAGCAGCTCCTCGGTGTGCTCGCCCGCCTCCGGCGCGGCGCCCGCCACGCGCGGCGGGGTGCGCGAGAGCTTCACGGCCTGGTTGACGACGCGGAACCTGCCGAGCGCGCGGCTTTCGACATCGACCGCGACGCCGAGATGGTTCACCTGCGGGTCGGCGAACACCTGGTCCATGGTGTAGATCGGGCCGCAGGGAATGCCGGCCGTGTTCAGCGCCTCGATCCACTCGGTGCTCTTCTTTTTCGCCAGCGCGGCATTGATCTCGGCATTGAGCTGCGTGCGGTGCCTGGCACGCGCCGGCTGGCCCTTGAACTCGGCCCGCTCGAGCAGGTCCTCGCGGCCGATGGCGCCGCACAGCCGCGTCCACATGCCTTCGCCCGAGGCCGCGACGTTGATGTGGCCGTCGGCGGTCTTGTACGCCGAGGTCGGCATGCTCGTCGGGTGATCGTTGCCGACCTGCGCCGCAACCTCACCTTCCTTGAGGTAGCGCGCCGCCTGGAAGTCGGTCAGCGTGATCCCCGCCTGCAGGAGCGAACTCTGCACCCACTGACCCTTGCCCGAGCGCTCGCGCTCGAGGAGCGCGGTCATGATGCCGAGCGCCGCGAACAGGCCCGCCGACACGTCGGCGACCGCCGCACCCACGCGCACCGGACCCTGCCCGGGCAACCCGGTGATCGACATGAGCCCGCTCATGCCCTGCGCGATCTGGTCGAAACCGGGGCGGTCGCGGTACGGCCCGTCCTGGCCGAAGCCCGAGATGCTGGCGAGGATGATGCGCGGATTGATTTTCGCCAGCGACTCGTAATCGATGCCCAGGCGGAATTTCACGTCCGGCCGGTAGTTCTCCACCACCACGTCGGCGGTCTTCACCAGGCGCGCGAATACTTCCAGCGCCTGCGGCTGCTTCAGGTTGAGCGTCAGCGAGCGCTTGTTGCGCTGCAGGTTCTGGAAATCCGAACCGCTGCGCGCCCCGCCCATGCCTTCGTTCGGGTCCACCCCGGGGGGCGACTCGATCCTGATCACGTCGGCGCCGAAGTCGGCGAACTGGCGCACGCAGGTCGGGCCGGCGCGCACGCGAGACAGGTCGAGGATGCGCAGGTGCGCGAGCGCGGTCGAGGCGATGGTGCGTGGCATGCGATGTTCCTAGCGTGTGGCGGTGGCGCGCGTGTTGGCGAGCACCAGGCGGTCCACCAGGTTGCGCACCAGCGCGCGCGTGAGCTGCAGCTGCGCGCCGCCGCTCATCTTCGCCAGCGCGGCCGGTTCGAACTCGGCGAGCAGCAGCCTGGTCATCGATTCCACCGTGGCGTGGCGCGGCAGTTCGCCGCCCCAGATGTAGGCCATCTCGCCGAAGCACTCGCCGTGGTTGACGAGGTTGAGCAGCCGACCGCCGCGCGTGACCTTGACTTCGCCCTCGGCAAGGAAGAAAAAGCTCGTGCCCTCCCGGTTCTCGCGCACGATGATCTTGGCCTTGTCCACGCGCGTCCACTTGCCTGCCTTCACCAGCTCCCAGATTTCGGCATCGGCGAGGTCGGAGAGCATCGGCACCCTTTTCAGCGCCACGTAGCGCTCGGTGTCCGGTATGGCGTCCGCCGGCAACACGAAGCGCACTGCCTTGGACAGCGCGAGCGCGAACTCGGACCAGGTCGGATAGCGCGCCTCGGGCCGTTTCTTCAGGGCGCGCAGGATCACCGGGTCGAGCTCCTTGGGCAGGTCCTTGCGTATTTCGCTCGGCGGCAGCGGTTCGAGCTCCAGGATCTTCTTCAGCAGCGCGTCCAGGTTCTCGGCGCGCAGCGGCCGCTGCCCGGTGAGCATCTCGTAGAGCACCACGCCGAGCGCGAACATGTCGCTGTGGTGCGTGAGTTCGCGCCCGGCGATCTGCTCGGGGGACAGGTAATAGGGCGAGCCCATCTCCGCGCTTTGCACCGCCTGGCTCTTGCGCAGGTAGGCGGCGCCGAAATCGGCGATTTTCACATCGGTGCCGCCGGCGAGCATGAGGTTGGCCGGCTTGATGTCACGATGCACGATGCCTTCGTGGAATGCGTAATCGAGCGCCCCGCAGCACTTGAAGCCGATCTGCAGCACGTCGGCGACCTGCAGCAGCTTGCCCGATTGGGTGTGGGCGGAAAGATCGCCCCCGCTGACCAGCTCCATGGCGATGTAGCCCGAGTCCTCGCCAACCACCGCGTCGAGGATCGAGACGATGTGGGGGTGCTTGAGCTTGCCGGCGAGCGAGGCCTCGTTCAGGAACTGGGAGCGGTACACAGTGCCGAACTCAGGGTCGCGGAACACCTCGGGCTCGATGGTCTTCAGCGCCACCTCATGGCCCGAGAACGTGTCCCGGGCCAGGTACACCGTTCCGGTCGCGCCCTTGCCGAGCATCTTCTGGACGTCGTACTTGCCGACCTGAAGGCTCAGGCCAAGATCGATCGCTTCGGGCACCGCCGCAATTCCTCCCGCATTTCGTCCCGGACCGGGATGTTACTGCAAGGCGCGCTTGCCGAGCGCCCGCCGAGGGCCGAAAATCGGCTACTCCAATCGTCCGGTCCCAGGCAGGCATGGCGCACAAGGAAGTCCCGATCGAATATCTCGAGTTTGGCATGTTCGTCGCCAGGCTGGACCGGCCGTGGACGGAGACGCCATTCGTGTACCAGGGGTTCGTGCTGAAGACCGAGCAGCAGCTGAACGCGCTGAAGAAGTACTGCAAGTCCGTGTACGTCGACCCGGAGAAGCGTCAGGTGGTGGTGGCGCCCAGGCTTCTGACCCTGCCGCCCTCGACGCGCACCGCGATCGCCGAGCAGGTGAAGGAGAAAGTGCGCGGCACGGCCGTGTACAAGGAGCTCGCCACCGTCGAGGACGAGCTGCCGCGAGCGCGCACCGTGTTCACGCAGACCAACACCATCGTGCAGAGCATGGCGCGCGCGGTGGTGAGCGGCAACGCGCTCGACGGCGAACGCGCGAAGCAGGCGGTTGCCGAGATCACCGACTCGGTGGTGCGCAACCCGGACGCCATGATGCTGCTGGTCACCATGCGCGACAAGGCGGAGGAGACGCTCAACCGCTCGACTCAGGTGTCGGTGTATATGACAGTGTTCGGCCGCTTCCTGCAGCTGGATCGCGAACGCCTGGAGGTGCTGGGCCTGATGGGCCTGCTGCAGGACGTCGGCATGCTCAAACTACCCCCCGGCATGCCGGCCCGGCGCAACGACCTGACGGCGCAAGAGGAAACGATCTTCAAGACCCACGTCACGCACAGCGTGGAAATCCTCAGCCAGACGCCGGGGCTGCCGGCCGAACTGCCCGGCCTCGCCTCGCTGCACCACGAGCGCTACGATGGCAGCGGCTACGCGCGCGGCCTGAAAGGCGGCGCGATCTCGCAGATGGGCGCCATCGCCGGCATCGTCGACACCTTCGACATGCTGACGGCGCCTGCCCCCTACGGCATGCAGATGCCGCCCTCCAACGCGCTGAACGTGCTGTTCCAGAACCGCGGCACGCAGTTTCACGCCGCGCTGATCGAGCAGTTCATCCAGTGCGTGGGCGCCTTCCCGGTGGGCAGCGTGGTCGAGTTGAACAGCGGCGAGGTCGGCGTGGTGATCACGCAGAACCTGGTCAAGCGCCTGCAGCCCCGCGTCATGGTGGTGCAGGACGCCAGCGGCAATCCGATCCACCCGCACAAGATCCTCGACCTGGTCAACGAGCCGATGGCGACGCCTGACGAGCCCTACCGCATCCGGCGCACGCTCGACCAGACTACGGTGAAAATCGACTCGCGCGAGTTGTTCCTGTAGGCGGGCGGGCGCAGTGGACGTCGCGGTGATACAGCACCTGCTGGACGAATTCGGCCTGGACGTCGCGGCCATCGCCGCGCTCGACGCGCTCGGTACGGCGCTGAACGAAAACACGCCCGAAGCACTGCAGGCCGCGCGCGGCGAAAGCACGCTGTCCTCGGCCACCTCGCCGTTCTTCCTGCCGCTGCTGCCGGCCGGCATGTCGGAGTCGCAGCGCGAGTTGGTCACCGCACTGTCGCTCGGCGCGCTGGGGCGCGAGTCGCTGCAGCGCCTGCTGCAGGCGTGGGCGGCCACGCTCAATCCCGAGGAACCCACCGAGCGCGCGCAGCGCGACTGCCGGCCGCTGCAGGACCTGCTACGCAGCGGCGCGCTGCGCGTATACGCGGACGATCCGGTGCGCCGCGAGGCGGCGCTGGCCGCCGCCGAGCGCCTGGGCGCCGTGCAGCTGGGGATGATGGCCGAGGCGGCGGCGCGCGGCGCACACGCGCGGCCGGCCGCGATCTCCGGCCTGGGCGCGTTCATGGAGCAGCTGGGCGCTTGCGTCGAGGCGCGCCGCGCCGACGGCCGCCAGCTGGCGCTGCTGTTCGTCGACTGCGGCATCATCGGCCGCCTTGACGGCGTATGGGGATACACGATCGGCGACGGCGTGCGCGACCGCCTGAGCGCGCGCCTGCGCACCGAGGTGCTGCGCGACCAGGACCTGCTCGGCGACCCGGGGCGCGACGAATTTGCCTGCGCGCTGACCAGTGTGCAAAGCGGCGGCGTGGCGCTGCTCGCCGCCGAGAAGATCCTGCGCACGCTGGATGCGCCGTTGTGGGTCGACGTGGAGGAGGTCTACGCGCGCCCTGCGGTGGGCATCGCCGTGTACCCCGAACATGGCCAGAGCGCGGTGCAACTGCTGCAGCGTGCGCGGGTCGCGAGCCGCGCGGCGCGCGAGCGCCCTGAGCGCTTCGCGCTGTACGCCGAAGAACAGGAGCGCGACGAGGCCGAACTGCTGCTGTACGAGAACCGCCTGCGGGCGGCGATCGCGCAGGACGCACTGGACATCGTGTTCCAGCCGCAGGTGGACCTGCGCTCCGGGCTGATCGTCGGCGCCGAAAGCCAGCTGCGCTGGCGCGACGCGAGCCTGGGCGCCGTGCCGGTGGACATGGCCATCGCCGCCGCCGAGTCCGCGGGCCTGGTGAACGAGTTGACGCTGTGGCTGGTGAACGGCGCGCTGCGCAATTGCCGCGAATTCCGCGACGCCGCGGGACTCGACCTGCGCGTCGGGGTGAACCTGTCCGCAAGGAGCCTGCGCCAGGCCGACCTGCCGGAATTCGTCTCCAGCGCGCTTAAGACCTGGAACCTGCGCCCCAGCCGGCTCTCGCTGGAAATCACGGAAACCGCGATCCTCGCGCGCAGCCTCGAGTCGGTGGAGACGCTGCAGCGCTTGCGCGAGGCGGGCGTGCGCCTGTGCCTGGACGACCCCAGCGCGGGCTACGCCTCTCTGGCATGGCTCGCCACGCTGCCGTTCCACGAAATGAAGATCGACCTCGAGTCGGTCGGCAACATCGCCGAGGTGCCGCAGAAGCTCGCGCTGGTGCAGTCGCTGGTCGAACTCGCGCACCGCCTGAAACTCGAGGTCGTGGTCTCGGGCGTCGAGGACGAGGCGACCGCCGCGCGGCTCAAGGCGCTGCGCTGCGACATCATGCAGGGGTCATTCGTCGGCGCAGCGCTGGACGCGGCGGGCTTCGTCAGGCAGCACCGCGCCGACCGGTGAGGTGCGCAACGCGCCCTTACTTGCGGTCCGGATAGCTGACCGCCATGCCCGCGCGCACGTCCTGCTGGATGCCGTACTGCGCGAAGGGATAGCGAAAGCCGTTCTTCGCGAGTGCGTGCATGCCCTCGACGGCCTGCGCGAGCTGCAGCGGCGGCAGCGCCATCAGCATTTCGTCATCGAGCACCCCGCCGTAGCGGCGCTCGGCGAAGCAGGGAATGGACAGGCTGGGCTCGCGCGTCTTGAGCGCCCGGCCCCATGAATCGGCGCAGGACGATTCGCCCACCACGCTCCAGTCGAAGCGCCGGTAGCCGCTCCACTGCAGGCCGTTGATGAAGTAGATCATGGCGCCCGGGGTAGCGTAGAACAGCGCGATGTCGGGCGGTGTCAGGCGCCCCGACGCGAGCGGGGCCACGGCGAGCGCCCGGTAGCGGCCCGCCGGCACCACGTGCATCGCCTTCTGGTGTGCACCGGCATCTTCCAGCGTCGCGAACCACACTCCCTGCATGTGCCGGCCGGAATACCATTTCTCGTCCTGCCCGCCCAGACCGACGACCGAGCGGCACTGGTCGCCGACCAGGTCGGCCGCGGTCACGCCAACCGTCCAGCCCAAGCGCGCGGCCTGCGCCACCACCTGGTCGAGCGTATGCACGGCCTGCGGCCGGCGGACCTTCGGGATCGCCTCCATGTCGGCGACCGACTCATACAGCTTCATGCCGAAGGGGATGGAGCGCAGGCGCAGCAGGCGCTCGAGCCCCGCGGTCGTTTTCGCCAGGTCGGGCGCATCCATGCGGGGAATTCTAGTCGGGTTCGCGCCGCAAGCGTGACAAACTGCAGCGCCGGCCCGGCATCGCCCGGTCATACTCGGCCGCCATGAAATCCCTTTACGACCCCGCGGTCGCCTTCGCCTTCTTCAAATCCGCCGGCAAGCCGGAGAAATTCGCGCAGGGCGCGACCATCTTCGCCGAAAACGAGAAGGCGCGCGCCCTGCTGCTGCAACGCGCCAAGATGTACTACGTGTACGACGGCGAAGTGAACCTGGTGGCGAAGAAGAAGATCATCGGCAGCGTGAAAAAGGGCGAGGTGTTCGGCGAGCTGGCGCCGCTGGCGCACGCGCCGCGCAGCGCCGCCGCCGTGGCGAACACCGCCTGCCGCGTGATCGCGCTGGACGAGCGCGAGTTCCGGCGCGCCCTGATGAACAAGCCCGTATTTGCGCTGATGCTGATGAGCGTGATGGTCGCGCGCGTGCGCCAGACCATCGCCGCGCTGCACGCGCAAGGCGGGCTCTCCGTGGCAGGTGCGTGGAACAAGGCCGCGGTCTTCGACCGCCGCCAGCTCGCCGACCTGGTGCAGGGCCTGACCAATGACCCGCAGATCTTCCACGAGCGCGGCGCGATCGTGATCAAGGAAGGCGCCATGGGGGCGCGCATGTATGCGGTGCTCGAAGGGCGCGTCGCGGTGAGCATTGCGGGCAGCATGGTCGAGCGCATCGGCCCCGGGGGCGTGTTCGGCGAGGCGTCCCTGGTGGACCAGTCGACGCGGCTGGCGAGCGTGCAGGCCGAGACCGAATGCGCGCTGCAGCCGGTGGGCCGCGCGGCGTTCCTGGAACTGGTCAAGGTGAGCCCGCCCTTCGCCGAGCGCATGCTGTCCGCGCTCGCCGGGCGGCTGCGCCTGCTCACCGCGCGCCTGGAATAGCCGCCGCCGGGCGACGATCCGCGCTGGAACCGGATCGCCTGCCGCGGGTCGAATGCTGAACCTGCAAGGGAGACCCGAACCATGCGTACTGCCGTCTTCGCCATCCTGATCGCCGCAGGACTCGCTGCCTGCGACAAGCCGCAGCCAGCGAGCAGCGCCGCCGCGCCGGTGCCCGTGGCCGCAAAGCCCCTGACGGTGCAGCCACAGGCGCCGCAGCCCGCGCCTGTGGCCGAGGAGCCAAAGCCCTCCGCCGACGAGATCCTCGCCACCCGGGTCAAGTCCGCGCTGCGCGACACGCGCAAAGTGGACGCCCAGGGCGTCGGCGTCAAGGTCGCCGACGGCGTGGTCACCCTCTACGGCACCGCGCCCGCCGGCGACGAAAGCCGCAAGATCGCCGCATTCGTCGGCGACGTCCCAGGCGTGCGCTCAGTGGTGAACAAGCTGGTCATCGTGCGCGGCTCCTGAGCTCCCCCGGCCGGGCGCGGAACGTCGCGAGGTAGGCCGCGCGACGTTCCGCAGGCGTGCGTCCCAGCGCGCAATAGATGGCGTGCGGCGTGAGCACGGGGTCCGCCAGCCCCAGGGCATTCGCCCGATGGCTCGACCAGCGGTAGGCCGAGGGCCGGTCGACGAGCCCCGCACGCACCGGGTTCAGTTCAATGTAGCGCATGCACGCGAGCAGGTAGCGCGCGGCGATCACCGGCGTCGCGTCGAGCGCGCCCGTGCGGGCGCCGAGCTCGAGCATCATCCGGCTCGCCGCGCCGCGGCGCGCGGGCGTGGCCAGCAGGTGCACATGGCTGCCCATCAGCGCATAGGCGTGCACGGAACACCCTGAACTGCCCGCCGTCACGCGCAGGCGTTCGAGGTAGGCCAGCCGCTCGAGTGCGCAGCCGCGCTGCACCAGGTGCAGCGCTACTCCGGGGTCTTCGGGGCAGGCAAGGCGGGCCATGCGCCCTGCAACGGCCAAGGCGCGGCGGCGGTTGACGCGGCCGCGGTAGGATGGACGCCTGGATACGAACCGAGGTCCGCCATGAGCGCCCCGCAAAAACCCGCCGCTGCCGCACCCCACGATCCGATCCTGGAACTGGCGGAAAAACTCTACATCCAGATTTGCGGCCACGTGTACAGCGCGGGCGGCGAGAAACCGCAGCCCAAAGCGGTCGCGCAGCTCAGTTTCAAGCTGGCCGAAGTGTTTCAGGCGGCGAACTTCGAATTCAACCCCACCGCCATCGCCGCACGCGCGGCGAAGGAAAAATCCTCGGTCAACCTCGACAACGTGAAGATCGATTTCGGCGCGGGCCAGCCCGGGTAGCCCGCGCGCGGCGTTCAGCGGCAGGAGAACTTCACCGGCGCACCTTGCCCGTCGGCCGGCCCGTGGCCCAGACCGATCAGGCCGCTGGCGCGCAGCATCAGCTCTTCGCGCCGCAGCACCACCACTTCGGTCTCCCCGTCGATTTGCACCCAGGTGCCGTTCGAACTGTGGTCGACGAGCAAGAATTTTTCGCGCCGCCGTTCCACCCGCGCATGCAGGCGCGACGCCTTGCGGTCGCCCACGGTGATGTCGCAGGTGCCATCGCGGCCGAGCGTCAGTTCGCCGGGCCCCTCGAACAGCCACTCGCGGCCCTCGTAATTGAGGATCAACCGCGAGGCGCGACCCTGGTCGATGCGCGTGCCGAGGGCGGTGAGGTCGTCGCTGTCCTGCCACAGGAACTCGAAGATCATCACTGCCTTGCTCTTGCCCTTGACCGGCACCCCGTCCAGCTTGCGCGCGCGCTCGGCGAGCCCGGGTGAGAGCCTGGCGACGGTATCTGCCGTGGTGATGATCTGTCCGCTTTTCGCCAGACCCGCCACCCGCGCGGCGAGGTTTACCGTATCGCCGAACAGGTCCCCCGCGTTTTCCAGCACCGGGCCGAAGTGGCAGCCGATGTGGATGCCCAGGCCGGGGGCGCCCGGCGCCAGCTGCTCCGCGGTCTTTTCCTGCATCAGGCGCGAGGCGCGCAGCGCCGCATCCGCGGTCTCGAACATGCACATCGCGCCGTCGCCGGCAGTCTTGATGACCTTCCCGCCGCAGTCCGCGCACACCGCCGAGAGCATCGCGAGCGAGCGGCCGACGCGCGCCAGTGCCTGCTCGTCGCCCAAGGTCTCGTACAGCCGCGTGCTGCCGCTGATGTCGACGAACAGGACGGCGCAGGTAACGTGGCTGGGGGACATGGTGGGCGGGGCCGCGACAGGCGCCCGCAAGTGTAAGGGAAAGTCAGGAGCCCGTGCCTCGCTATCCGGCAGGCGCGCTCGATTGACAGTCTTTCCCCCCGACGCCTAGTATCGTTCCGCTCGAAGCCCGTGACGATAAGCAGGCTGGGGCATGCGGCCAATGTGCCGGATTGGGGGAAGGAAAACCGCTTGCGATTCGTGCTCCTGAAGCGCTGGGCATTGGCGATTCTCGCCTGCCCGCTGGTGGCCGCTGCTGCGGACCCGGCGGCGACGCTTACGCTCCTGGAGGGATCCGCTACCCTGGTGCGCGGCGTGACGCGCTATGCGCTGGTCGAGGGCGTGCGCTTTCAGCAAGGCGACATCATCGAAGTCGGCGACCAGGGGCTCGTGCAGACCGAGTTCCCGGACGGCGCTGCACTGGCCATGGGGTCGATGACGCGTGCGCTATTGCTATCGCTGCCGCGTGGCGCCAAGCAGGCGCGCGGCGATTTCTACGTGACGCAAGGCGTACTCAAGGTCGCAAGAGTGACGAAGGACGCGCGTCTGCGCATCATCACGCCGCGGCTCGCGCTGCAGCCCGTGGAAGGCGCCGTCGTGCTGTTGCTGGGCGACGCCGAGGGATCGGTATTTGTAGAGAACGGTGAAGCGCGCATCTCCGGCGCGGGCACGGCCCTGCTGCTCAAGGCGGGTGAGTTCTATACGGGCAAGAACGTGCAAAGGAACTCGGTCGGATCGCGCCCTACTCAGGCATTCATCCATGCCCTGCCCAAGCCGTTTCTCGATCCGCTGCCCTCGCGCATGGCGGGCGTCGGCAACCGCTTGGCGCAGCCGCGGCAGCTCGAGGTCGTGAACTACGCGGACGTAGAGACGTGGCTCAAAGCGCCGCATTGGATCCGCCGCTCCATGCTGGCGCGCTTCCAGTCGCGCGCGACCGATCCGGCATTCCGCGCCGCCTTGGTCGGCAATCTCAGATTTCATCCTGAGTGGGATCCGGTTCTGTTCCCCGAGAAATACCCGCCGAAGGAACCGGAGGCGGACGCGGCGCGAGGCACACCCGCGACACGCCCGCCCGCCGACAAGCGCTGACGGCAACGTTATCCAAGGAGCCTCGCCATGAAGCTGGTAATCAAGTTCAACCTGGTGTTCCTGCTGGTGTTCCTGCTCGGGCTTGCCGCCGCCGGATATACCTCCAACCAACTCCTGCAAAGAAACGCGCGCGACGAGATCGTGCTCAACGCGCGCCTGGTGATGGAGTCCGCCCTTGCCACGCGCGCCTACACCTCGACACAGGTGGGGCCGCTGCTGCAGACGCAGATGAAGTACAACTTTCTGCCGCAGTCGGTGCCCGCCTACTCGGCGGCGGAGGTATTCAACGGCCTGC
>JAABQT010000070.1 GCA_011391295.1 Betaproteobacteria bacterium | reverse complement strand
GCAGCGGCCTGGACCTGAACAGGGGGAGTCGCCGCGGCGGGGGCGACCTCGGCGGTCGGCACCTGGTCGGAAGGGCGGGTCAGCAGCCAATAGGCGCCCCCGCCGAGCAGAACGCCGGCGGCGAGCGCCGCGCCGATTGCGGCAAGCGGCCGCCGGCGGCGCCACGAAGGCGAAAACTCGGAGTCGGCGATCGCGGCGCGCGCGTGCCCGGCGGTAACGGCGTGCGCACCTTCGCTGAACGCGGCGAGCAGCGCCTTGTCGGCCAGGATGTTGATGCGGCGGGTGAGCCCGCTCGATGCGCGCGCGATCGACGCAACGGCGTTGGCGGCAAATACGTCCGGCCCGCGGTAGCCGGCGGCGCGCATGCGGAACGACAGGTAGGTCGCGGCCTCGGCCCGCGACAGCGGCCGCATGCGAAAGCCGTGCGTGATGCGGTCCTTCAGCTGGCGCATCGAAGCCACGGCCAGCACGTCGTCGAGCTCGGGCTGGCCGAAAAGCACGATCTGCAGCAGCTTGTGCCGGCTGGTCTCCAGATTGGAAAGCAACCGCACCTGCTCCAGGGTGTCCTCCGGCATGGCGTGCGCCTCGTCGATCAGGATCACCGTGCGCCGCCCCTGGGCGTAGGACTCGATCAGGCGGTCCTGCAGGGCGCGCAGTGCGACGGTGACGCGATCCCCGGAGAACTCGAACTTGAGTTCCTCGGCGACCGCGTACAGGATCTCGTCACGCGAGAACGAAGGATTGGCGAGATAGATGGTCTCGACGTTGTCGGGCAGGCGCTCGATCAGCACCCGGCACAGCATGGTCTTGCCGCTGCCGACTTCGCCCACCACCTTGACGATGCCCTCCTCGTGCTGGATCGTGTACAGCAGCGCCTCGAGCGTCGCACCGCGGTCGGCGCCGTCGAAAAAAAAGTCCGTGTGCGGCGTGATGCGGAACGGCGGTTCGTTCAGGCCGAAGTGCTCGAGGTACAGGGACACCGGCTAGGGTTCCTTGTCTTCCGTGGTGTTCATCCTGCTGTACAGCGTAGTGCGGTTCACGCCGAGCACCTTTGCCGCCTGGCTCATGTTGCCGCGCGTGAGGCGCAGCGCGGCGTCGATGTAGGCGCGCTCCCAGGCCTGCAGCGTGTCATCGAGACTGAAGCCGCCGCGTTCCAGTTCGCGCTGCGCTTCGGCCATCAGGTCACGTTCCGGCGGCGCGCTTCCCACCTGCGATCCAAGGTCGAACTCGGGCTCAAGCTGCGCAATCGACAGCACCTGGCCTGCGTATCGGGTGATGAGCCGGATGACGATATTGCGCAGTTCGCGCACGTTGCCCGGGAACGGGTACTCGAGCCAGGCCTGCTCGGCCGCCGCGTCGAAGCTGAACGGCGCGACGCCCGCCTGCGCGGCGTACTGCGCGCGGAAATGCTCCAGCAGCAGCAGCCGGTCGCGCCCCATGTCGCGCAGCGGCGGCACCGCAAGCGTCAGTACGGACAACCGGTGGTACAGATCGGAGCGAAACCGCCCCTGGCGCACCTCTTGGCGCAGGTTCCGGTTGGTGGCGGCGATCACGCGCGCGCGCGCCACGCGCAGCTGCGTTTCGCCGACGCGCTGGTATTCTCCGTTTTCCAGCACACGCAGCAGTTTCGCCTGCATCTCCAGCGGCAATTCGCCGATCTCGTCCAGGAACAGGGTGCCGTCTTGCGCGTCCTCGAAATAGCCCGCCTTGTTTGCGGTGGCGCCCGTGAATGCGCCCTTGACATAGCCGAACAGCGTCGGCTCGACCAGTGTTGGCGCGATCGCCGCGCAGTTCAGCGCGAAATAGGGCCGCGCGGCGCGCTGCGACTGGCGGTGCAGGCTTTGCGCCACCCGCTCCTTGCCACTGCCGGACTCGCCTTCGATCAGCACCGGAAACGGCGCATCCGCCGACTGCGCGATCTGGGACAGCAGTCGCGCCAGCGCCGCGCTGGCGCCGATCAACTTTCCGTCCTCGCCCGCCGCGCCAGTGGGTTCCACAGCGCGGAACGCCAGCGAGCGCAGCAACGCGGTCTTGAGCGCCGTCGGGTCGCAGGGCTTGGCGATGAACTCCGCGGCGCCCAGGGCCCGGGCGTGGCGCGCGTTGGCGGCGTCGCTCTGGCCTGACAGCACAAAGATGCGCATCACCGGCGAATGGGCAAGCAGGTCGGCAATCAACTGGAAGCCCTCGTCGGGCGCGTGCGGCCGGGGCGGCAGGCCGAGATCGACCAGCGCGAGCTGCGGCGGCTGCGGCAACTGGCGCAGCAGCGCGATGGCATGTGCGCGCGATTCGCAGGCATACACCTCGAAGTCGGCACCCAGTGCGTAGGCCAGAGTATCGGCGATCAGTGCGTCGTCGTCGACAATCAGCAGGACGGGCTTGCCGTCGCGCACTTCCTGCAGGCTACTGCTCATCGATGCAGCGCAGGAACGCGCGCTCCAGGTTCGGCTCGGCATGGCGCGCACACAACTGCGCCGGCGTGCCGCGAAACCGCAGCCGGCCGCGCTCGAGCACCGCGATCGCCGAGCACAGTTCGTCGACGTCGGCGAGCACGTGCGAGGTGAACAGCAGGGTGCGTCCCTCGCCGTGCAGGCGCGACATGACGCCCTTTACGGCCACCCGGCTGGCCGGGTCGAGGCCGCTCATCGGTTCGTCGAGTACGGTGAGCTCGCGCTCGAGAAGAAAACCGCCGGCGAGGCCGAGTTTCTGCGTCATGCCCTTGGACAGCTCGCGCACCGGCCGGTCCAGCGCCTCGGGTTCGAGCGCCAGTTCCTCGAGCAGCGTGCGCGCGGCCGCTTCGCGATAGCTGACCCCGCCCAGTCCCAGCGTGAGCTCAAGAAACTCGCGGCCGCGCAGGTAATGCGGCGGCAGGAAGCGCTCGGGCACATAGGCGAGGCGCTCACGCGAGCGCGCCAAGGCGCTGGACGCACCGAAAATTTCGATGCGGCCGGACTCGAAGGCACAGAAATCGAGCATGCATTTGAGCAATGTGGTCTTGCCCGCGCCGTTGGCGCCCACCAGGCCGAAGGCCTCGCCCGGCGCCACTTCGAGGTCGACGCCGCCCAGCGCCTCGCGTTTGCCGAAGCGTTTGACCAAGCCTGCCACGCACACCGCGGCACCGGATACCGCTCTGTCCACGACCCGCACTATAGGGGAAACGGGGGCAGCCCTGCGTGTCGAGTAAAATCGGCACTTTGCCGCCAGCGCCGAAACCCGTGGCAGACCCCCACATCGCCGTCATCGAGGACCTGTCCTTCGCCTACGACAGGCGGCCAGTGTTGCACGGCATCGGCCTCAAGATTCCGCGCGGCAAGGTGGTGGCGGTGATGGGGCAATCGGGATGCGGCAAGACCACGCTGCTGCGCATCATCGCGGCGGCGCTGATGCCCACCCGGGGCCGCGCGCGCGTGCTGGGACGCGATACCGGCACACTCGATCGCGACGGACTGTACGCGTTGCGTCGTCGCATGGGCATGCTGTTCCAGTTTGGCGCGCTGTTCACTGACATGTCGGTATTCGACAACGTGGCGTTCCAGATGCGCGAGCACACCAATTTGCCCGAGGACGCCATACGCGACCTGGTGCTGCTCAAGCTCGAAGCGGTCGGGCTGCGGGGCGCCGCGCAGCGCATGCCGGGGGAGCTGTCGGGCGGCATGGCGCGGCGCGTGGCTCTGGCGCGCGCCATCGCACTCGACCCGCAACTGATCCTGTACGACGAGCCGTTCACGGGCCTGGATCCGATCGCCCTCGGTGTGATCGCACGTCTGGTGCGCCAGCTCAACGATTCCCTGGGTGCGACCTCCATCATCGTCACGCACGATGTGGCCGAAACGCTGCCCCTGGTGGACTACGTCTATTTCATGGCCGAGGGCCGGGTGATCGCCGAGGGCACCGCGGACCAGGTGCGCCGGTCCGGCGTGGCATTCGTCGAGCAGTTCGTGAGCGGGGCCATCGACGGCCCGGTGCCCTTCCACTATCCCGCCGCAGGCTACGAGGCCGATCTGGGCTTCGCGGCGGGCGCCTAGGCCATGCTCGTCGCACTGCGCGCGGCGCTCATCCGACTCGGTGCTGCCGTGACCGTGGGCGTCTGGCGCCTCGGATATGGCGCGCGCTTCTTCGTCTATCTCATCGTGCATTCGGGCACCGCGTTCCGGCGCTTTCGCCTGACGATGCGCGAAATCTATTTTGCCGGCGTGCTGTCGCTGATCATCATTCTGGTCAGCGGCCTGTTCGTCGGCATGGTGCTTGCGTTGCAGGGCTACGAAACGCTGCAGCGCTATGGTTCCTCCGAGGCGTTGGGCGTGCTGGTGGCGCTGTCGCTGGTGCGCGAGCTCGGGCCGGTGGTTGCCGGGCTGCTGTTCGCCAGCCGTGCCGGCAGCGCGATCACCGCCGAGATCGGACTGATGAAGGCCACCGAGCAGCTCTCGGCGATGGAGATGATGGCGGTGGATCCCGTGGCGCGCGTGGTCGCGCCGCGCTTCTGGGGCGGCGTGATCTCCATGCCGGTGCTGGCGGCGCTGTTCTCCGCCATGGGCATCTTCGGCGGCTACCTGGTGGGCGTGGTGCTGATCGGCGTGGACGAAGGCGCGTTCTGGTCGCAGATGCAGGCGGCGGTGGACGTGCGCAACGACATCCTCAACGGGGTCATCAAGAGCGTGGTGTTCGGCGTGGCGGTCACGCTCATCGCAGTATTCGAGGGCTACGACGCGCCGCCCACCGCGGAGGGCGTTTCGGGGGCGACCACGCGTACCGTAGTAACGTCTTCGCTCGCCATCCTGGCGCTCGATTTCGTGCTGACTGCGCTCATGTTTACCGGAGGTGCCTGAAGATGAATCGTTCTGCCATCGATTTGTGGGTCGGGGTTTTCGTCGCCATCGGCCTGGGTGCGCTGCTGTTTCTCGCCCTCAAAGTCGGCAACCTCGCGTCCTTCTCCACGGCGCAGACCTACCAGGTGGAGGCCCGTTTTTCCAACATCGGCGGCCTCAAGGTACGTGCGCCGGTGAAGAGCGCGGGCGTGGTGGTGGGGCGGGTCGCCCAGATCCGCTTCGACAACGAAAGCTACGAGGCGGTGGCGGTGCTCACGGTCGATTCCAGCTACAAGTTTCCCCGCGACACGTCCGCCAAGATCCTCACCTCCGGACTGCTCGGCGAGCAGTACATCGGGCTGGAAGCCGGCGCCGACGCCCGCATGCTGGCGGGCGGGGAGCGCATGCGCATCACGCAGTCAGCGGTGGTGCTGGAGAACCTGATCAGCCAGTTCTTTTTCAACAAGGCCGCCGAGGGCGGCGACGCGAAGAGCGCGAAATGACCCTGCGCGTGCTGCTGCTGGCGCTGGCGCTCGCGGCCCCGGGCTGCGCCACCACCGGGTCCGATGAGCGCGATCCGCTGGAGAGCATGAATCGCGGCGTACTCGCCTTCAATGACCGGGTGGACGAAATCGTCTTCCAGCCCGCGGCGCGCCTGTACCGCAACGTGACGCCGCAGGGTCTGCGCGACATGGTGCGTAATTTCTTCAACAATATCGACGACTTATTCATCGGCGCGAACAACTTGTTGCAGGGAAAGCTCGAGGACGCGGTCAACGACTGGCTGCGTTTTGCGTTCAATACTACGTTTGGCCTGCTGGGCATCCACGACTGGGCGAGCGACATGGGGCTGGAAAAGCACAACGAGGATTTCGGACAGACGCTGGCGCGCTGGGGTGCGGGCGACGGCATCTACCTGGTGCTGCCGCTGTTTGGTCCTTCCACGCTGCGCGACGCCGCCGTGCTGCCACTGGAATGGGCGGTTGACCCCGTGACGCAGCATACGCCGGTCGATGAGCGCAACGCGCTGACGGCAACCCGACTTGTGGGCAGGCGCGCAGACCTGCTCGCGGCCAGCCGCACGCTGGAAGAAGCGGCACTTGATCGCTACGTGTTCCTGCGCGAATCTTTCCTGCAACGGCGCAGGAGCCAGATTTACGACGGCAGGCCGCCGCGCGAGCGGCCGGCGGCGCAATGAGGAGAGGCGCAATAAAACGCATGCTCGCTGGTGTGGCATTGGCGCTGGCTGCAAGCACGGCGCACGCCCAGCTGACCCCGCCCGACGAGTTGGTGAAGGATGTGATGCTCGACATCCAGCGCATCATCGTCCAGGACAAGGACCTGCAAAGCGGCGACCGCAAGAAGACCCTGCGATTGATCGAGGACAAGGCCCTGCCGCACTTCAACCACGTCGGCATGACCGCGCTCGCGGTGGGCGCGCACTGGCGCAAGGCCACACCGGCGCAGAAAACGCGCCTTGCCGAGGAGTTCCGCGCGCTGCTGATGCGCACCTACGCCAGCTCGCTCAGCGCGTTCGGCGAGCAAAAGTTCGAGTTCCGGCCGCTGCGCACCAAACCCGAGGACACCGACGTCACGGTGCAGGTACGCGTGCTGCAATCCGGGGCGCAGCCGGTGCCGGTGGACTACGACATGGAGAAGACCCCGCGTGGCTGGAAGGTCTACGACGTGCGCGTGGCCGGCATCAGTCTGGTGGTGAATTACCGCACCGAGTTCGCCAACATCGTGCGCGACAAGGGCATCGACGGCCTGATCGGCACGCTCGAGGCGAAGAACAAATCGCTCGACGCCGCGCAGGGGGGCGCCGGCAAATGATCCGCGTCGAAGGTGACCGGCTCTACGTGTCCGGTGCGGCCACCCTTGCCAATGCCGCGCAACTGATCGAGGAGTCGAGGGCGCTCGTCGCGAGCGTGCGCACGGTCGACTTTGGCGAGGTGACGGAGCTGGACTCGTCCCTGCTCGCCGTGCTCATCGCGTGGATGCGCGATGCCAAGGCGCAGGGGCGCGCGCTGTCGTTCTCGCGCCTGCCGCAGGATCTGCGCACCCTGGCGCAGCTCTACGGCGTGGCGCAGCTGTTGGCGCCGGACGCCCCGTCCACCTGATCCCCGCCATCGAAGTGCGCGGCGTGCAAAAGCGCTACGGCGCGCTGCAGGCGCTCGCCGGGGTGTCGCTCGAGGTGCGTCAGGGCGAGTTCTTCGGATTGCTCGGGCCCAACGGCGCCGGCAAGACCACGCTGATCAGCATCATTGCCGGGCTGGGGCGCGCGAGCGCCGGCAGCGTTTCGGTGATGGGCGCCGACGTGGTCGCCGACTATCGGCGCGCGCGGCGCCTGCTGGGCGTGGTGCCGCAGGAGCTGGTATTCGATCCGTTCTTCACCGTGCGCGAAACCCTGCGCATCCAGTCGGGCTATTTCGGTCTGCGTGGCAATGACGCCTGGATCGACGAGGTGATGCATCATCTCGACCTGACGGCCAAGGCCGACGCCAACATGCGCTCGCTCTCCGGCGGCATGAAGC
>JAABQT010000069.1 GCA_011391295.1 Betaproteobacteria bacterium | reverse complement strand
CATGGCGGCAGCCGGTCTCGATCGCGTCCAGGGTGTTGCGCGGCGTGCGCTCGAAGCGCCCCTCCTGCAACGGCAGCCGCCCGGTATGCTCGTGCAGGACGAAGCGCATCAGGTCCACCCCGGGCAGGATCAGGCCGCCGAGGAACTCGCCCTGTGCAGACAGCAGGTCGACGGTTGTCGCGGTGCCTGCGTTTACCACCAGGCAGGCGCCCTGGTGCAGTCCGCGCGCCGCGACCAGCGACGCCCAGCGGTCGGCGCCGAGCTGCGCGGGACTTTGGTAGCGGCTGGTCACGCCGCAGCGCTCGGCTTCGCCCGACAGCCACAGCGGCTCCGCCTCGAAGATGCTGGTCCAGTTGACCAGCAGCTGGTGCGCACCGTCGCCGGCGACGTTGGAGATGAGGATGCGCTGCGGATTCTCGTGGGTCGCGGCGAACGGGTTGATGTCGTGGTTGGCCGCGGCGAATTCGATCAGAGACACATTTGCGATGCTCGCCCAGCCGCGTCCGTCGTGCCAACCCCACTTGACGCGCGAGTTGCCGGCATCGATGGCGAGGATCATGCGGGGCGCGCCAGCATCACGCGGCCCTCGCGCACCGTGCGCAGCCCCGCACGGGTGCGCAGTTGCAGGGCGCCGTCTGCAGCCAGTCCGTCCGCCACGCCTGCCAGCACGCGCCCGTCGGCCAGGCGCACGCGCAGGCGCTGGCCGGCAAAGGCGTGCAGTTCGTCCCAGTCACCGTGGAACGGCGCAAGACCCTCGGCGTCAAAAGCACGCAGGGCAGTCAGCAGCTCCCGGGCCACGGCGCCGATGACCGCGTTGCGCGCCGGCAGGGGCCGCAGAAACTGCTCCAGCGCGGCGACGCCGCGCTGGAGCCGCTTCGCCAGGCCGCTGACCGCAACATGGTTGATCCCCACCCCGACCACCGCTGTACTGCCCGCGCCCTGCGCGCGCGTCTGCACCAGGATGCCGCCGAGCTTGGCGCCGCGCACCAGCAGGTCGTTGGGCCACTTGAGCGCCGCCTCGACGGCGCCGAGCGCACGCAGCGCACGTACTGCCGCCAGTCCGGCGACGATCGGCAGGCCGCCCAGTTGCGCCGCCGGGCGGCGCATGGGCAGGGCCAGGGAGAACAGGCTGCCGCTACCGGCCGGACTGTGCCAGCGCCGGCCACGCCGGCCGCGACCGGCACTCTGCACGTTCGCGGCGAGCAGCATGGGATGCGCAAGGCGCTCGGCGAGCAACGCCGTATTGGTCGACGCACATCGCTCGACGACGCGGGTTTCAACGCCCGCAACGCGAATGGCGCCTGCATTGAGCCGATCCATCGAGCGTAGTTTACGGTTTACGCGGACCCGAAGGCGAAATCGCGGCCCGGGGCAGCCTCGAACAGCGCGCGCGTGTACTCGTGGCGCGGAGCGCCGAAGACCTGCGCCGCCGGACCATGCTCGACGATGCGCCCCTGCGACATCACCGCGACGTAGTCGCAGACTTGCGCCGCCACGCGCAGATCGTGGGTGATGAACAGCATCGCCAGGTTGAGCCGGTTGCGGATGTCCTCGAGGAGATCGAGCACCTGCGCCTGCACGGAGACGTCCAGCGCGGAGACCGCCTCGTCGGCGATCAGGAGTTCGGGCTCCTGCGCCAGCGCGCGCGCAATGCAGATGCGCTGGCGCTGGCCGCCGGAGAACTGGTGCGGATAGCGGTTCAGCGAGGCCGGGTCCATGCGCACCAGGTCCATGAGCTGGCGTGCGCGCTCGATCGCCTTGTCGCGCCGCACGCCGTAGTTGACGGGGCCTTCGATGATCGCCTCGAGCACGGTGCGGCGCGGGTTGAGCGAACGGTAGGGATCCTGGAACACGATCTGCACCTTGCGCCGCAGCGGGCGCAACTCGGCGGCGGACATCTTGGCAATATCCTGGCCGTGCAGCAGGATCTCGCCCGCGGTCGGGTCGATGAGGCGGATGATGCAGCGCGCCACCGTGGACTTTCCTGACCCGGACTCGCCGACGATGCCGAGGGTCTGCCCGCGGCGGATTTCGATCGACACGTCCTGCGCGGCATGCACCTCGCGCCTGCGCCCGAACCAGCCTCGGTCGTAATAGGTCTTGCAAAGGCCCACGGTGCGCAGCACCGGTTCGGAGGCGCCTTCGGCGGCGCGCCCATGGGTCTGCAGGGAGGGCACCGCGCCGATCAGCATCTTGGTGTAGGCATGCTGCGGGCGCTTGAGCACGGCGTTCTTCTCGCCCAACTCGACCAGCTTGCCCAGGCGCAGTACCGCGACGCGGTGCGCGACTTCGGCCACCACGCCGAAGTCGTGCGTGATGAACAGCACGCCCATGCCATGGCGCTGCTGCAGGTCCTGGACCAGCGCCAGGATCTGCGCCTGGGTGGTGACATCGAGCGCCGTGGTCGGCTCGTCCGCGATCAGCAGCGCCGGCTCGAGCACCAGCGCCATGGCGATCATGATGCGCTGGCGTTGTCCGCCTGAGAGCTGATGCGGGTAGGAGGCGATGATGCGCTCGGGTTCCGGCAGCGCCACTTCGCGCACGATGGCGAGAATCCTGTCGCGCCTGTGCTCGGGTGTGAGCTGCGTGTGCTCGCGCAGTACCTCGTCGATCTGGTCGCCGCAGGTCATGACCGGATTGAGCGCGGTCATCGGTTCCTGGAAAATCATCGACATGCGCGTCGCGCGCAGCTCGCGCAGCCGCTCGCGGCCGGCGTGCGCGACGTTCTCGCCTTCCAGCACGATCTCGCCGCCGGTGACCGGCAGCGTATTCGGCAACAGACCCATCACCGCTTGCGCGATTACCGACTTGCCCGAGCCGGATTCGCCCACCAGGCACAGGATCTCCTTGCGCTTGACGCTGAAGGAGGCACCGCTCACTGCTTCGGCGCGGTCGCTGCCCAGGGGCAGGGCGATGGTCAACCCGCGCACCTCCAATACGGGGCCGCTGCCGCTGACTTTCGCGTCGGCCAAGGCGCTCACACCCGCTTCGCCATCTTCGGGTCGAGCGTGTCGCGCAGCCCGTCGCCAAGGATGTTCACCGCGAGCACCGTAATGGCGAGGAACACGCCCGGAATGAAGATGTTGTGCGGGTACTGATTGAACTGCGGCCGCCCCTCGGCCATGATGTTGCCCCAGGTCGGGATGTCGGGCGGCAGGCCGACGCCGAGGAACGAAAGAATTGCCTCGACCAGGATCGCCGCCGCGCAGATGTAGGTGCCCTGCACCACCAGCGGCGCGATGGTGTTCGGCAGAATGTGCCCGAACATGATCTTCCAGGTCGGCGTACCGAGGGCTACCGCCGCCTCGACGTAAGGCTCCTCGCGGATCGACAGTACGAGCGAGCGCACCAGGCGCGTGACGCGCGGGATCTCGGGAATCGCAATCGCGATGATCACCGTGGGCAGGCTGCCGCGCCACATCGCCACCAGCGCGATGGCGATCAGGATTGCGGGGATCGCCATCAGCCCGTCCATGAAGCGCATCAGGATGCCGTCGAGCCAGCGCAGATACCCGGCGCTCAGGCCGCAGACGATGCCGAAGGCGAGCGAGAGCAGCGCGGCGAGGACCGCCACCGTCAGCGAGACACGCGCGCCGTACATCACGCGGCTGTAGATGTCGCGCCCGTAGGAGTCCGAGCCGAACCAGAATTTGTGCTTGATGATCTCGCCGTCGAGCGTGGTGATCTCGCCCCTTTGTCCCGGCACCAGGTCGCGGCTGGCCGCGTCGAACAGCGTCGGGTCCACGGTGCCGAGCCAGGGCGCGGACACCGCGATCAGAAGCAGCAGCGCAAGCGCGGCGCCGCCGATGCGCACCGACCAGTTCTTGCGCACCCGCTGCCAGGCGCTCTCGGTGACGCGCAAGCCGGCGGCCTCGACCGAGAGTGTTTCGAGCTCGCTTGCCCTGGATGGCGAGGCGGACATGGAGCCTCAGTAGCGGATGCGCGGGTCGAGAAACACGTACGACAGGTCGACCAGCAGGTTGACGCCCACGTAGACCAGCGAGAAAAACAGGATCACGCCCTGGATGGTCGGAAAATCGCGTGCCAGCACAGCGTCCACGGTGAGGCGCCCGAGCCCGGGGATCGCGTACACCGACTCGGTCACCACCACCCCGCCGATCAGGAGCGCGATGCCGATGCCGATCACCGTGACGATCGGCACCGCGGCGTTGGCGAGGGCGTGGCGGATCAGCACCTGCGACTCGCGCAGGCCCTTGGCACGGGCGGTGCGGATGTAGTCCTCGCCCAGCGATTCGAGCACCGACGCGCGCGTCACGCGCGCGATCAGCGCGATGAAGATCACCGACAGCGTGATCGACGGCAGGATCAGGTGCTGCAGGTAGGGCCAGAAGCCGTCGGCGACGCGCTTGTAGCCCTGCACCGGCAGCCAGCCGAGCTTGAGCGAGACGATCCAGATCAGGATGTAGGCGAGCACGAATACCGGGATGGAAAAACCCATCACCGAAAAGCCCATCAGCGCGCGGTCAAACCAGCCGCCGAAACGCCAGGCGGCGATCACGCCCAGGGGCACCGAGACCAGCACCGAGAACAGGATGGTCAGGGTGGCGAGCGACAGCGTGGGCTCGAGGCGCTGCGCGATCAGGTCGGCGACCTGGATCTTGTAATAGAACGACTCGCCCAGGTCGCCGGTGACCAGGTGTCCGATCCAGATGCCGAACTGGACGATGATCGGCTGGTCGAGTCCGAGGCTGATGCGGATGCGGGCAATCTGGTCCGCGCTCGCCGCGTCGCCGGCGAGGATCGCCGCCGGGTCGCCCGGCGTCAGGCGCAGCAGCAGGAACACCAGTACCGCCACGATCGCGAGAACCGGGACGGTGGCGAGGATGCGGCGGGCGATGAAGTTCAGCATGTTTGAAAAAAACGAACGGCTCCTCGACCCTGGCGGGCGGGAGCCGTTTCCTTGATCAGCCCTGCGTCAGTTCTTCTTCACGTTCCAGTACAGGTTCGCCAGGCCGGACATGATCACGCCGCTGATGTTCAAGCGTGTCGCCACCGGTTGCACGTACTCGCCGAGCGGTGCGTGGGTGGCGAGCTGGAACGCCTCGGCCTGGATCGCTTCGGCGAGCTTCTTCTTCTTCGACTCGTCGGTCTCGCGCATGAACTGCGCGCGCAACTCCTGGAGTTTCGGGCCGTCCGGCCAACCGAACCAGCCCGACTTGTCGCCGCGCGCGTCGAGCGCGGCGTTGTTCACCGGGCTCCAGATGTCGGGCGCCACCCAGGCGGTGCAGAACATGTTCCAGCCGCCAGCCGAGGGCGCGTCCTTCTTCGCGCGGCGCGACACCAGCGTCTGCCAGTCCATCGCCTGCAGGTCGACCTTGAAGCCGGCCTGGCGCATGAGTTGCCCGGCGACATCGGGCAGCTTGCCGATCGACTGCAGGTCGGTGGGCTTCATCAGCACCACCGGCGTGCCGTCGTAGCCCGACTGCTTGAGCAGTTCCTGGGCCTTGCGCATGTTCGACTTCGACTGCAGCTCGGTGCCGACGCTGCTTGCGTACGGCGTGCCGCAGGTGAACATCGAGGCGCAGGGCTTGTAGAGCTCATCCACGCCGACCTGCGCCTTGAGGAACTGGCGCTGGTCGAACGACGCCATTGCGGCGCGGCGCACTGCGGCCTTGTCGAAGGGCGCGTGCAGATGGTTGAAGCGGCACATGTACTGCAGGCCGAGCGTCGGCTTGAGCACCTTGACGCTCTTCTCCTTGGACATGCTCTCGTAGTGGTCGAAGGAGAGCGCTTCGATGATGTCGACCTCGCCCTTCACCACTGCGTTGGCCTGCGCCTGTACGTCGCGCAGCGCCAGGTTCCATTCGACGCGGTCGACGTACACGTTCTTGCCGCCCGCGGTGCCCGAGGCCGGTTCGGCGCGCGGCTTGTACTTGGCGTTCTTCAGGTACACCGCGCGATCGCCCGGCTTGAACTCGTCGCGCTTGAACACGTACGGACCCGAGCCGGTGTAGTCATCGATCTGCTTGAAGGCGTCGGTCTCGGCGACGCGCTTGGGCATGATGAAGGGCACGTTGGAGGAGGGCTTGCCCAGCGCCTCGAGCAGGAAGCCGCAGGCCTCGCGCAGGAAGATGCGGAAGCTGTCGGGCGAGGGCGAGTCCATGCGCTCGACGAAGGTCATCAGCGCCACGCCCATGGCGTCGCGCTTGCCCCAGCGGGCAAGCGAGGCGACGACGTCCTCGCCGGTGACCGGCGCGCCGTCGTGGAACGCGAGCCCTTTGCGCAGCTTGAAGGTCCACAGCCGGTGGTCCGGCGACTCCGTCCAGCTCTCGACCATCTGCGGCTTGATCTGGCTCTTATCGTCGGTGCCGAACAGCGTGTCGTAGATCATGTAGCCGTGGTTGCGGCTCATGTACGCCGTGGTCCAGATCGGGTCGAGGATCGCGAGGTTCGAATGCGGCACCACGCGCAGCACCTTGTCCTGGGCGAGCGCACTGCCGGCAGCGGCGGCGAGCAAAACAGCGGCGATGATTTTGCGGTTCATGCGGGTATCCTTTGGGGTCGGACGGGCGAAAAGAGGGTAGCAGGCCATGGCACGCATCGCAATCGGTGGATTCCAGCACGAGACCAATACCTTTGCGCCCTCCGCGGCGGACTACGCGGCGTTCGAAGCGGGCGGCGGCTGGCCGGGGGTGCAGTACGGAGAGCCGCTGTTCGCCGCGGTCGCGGGGGCCAATATCCCGGCCGCGGGCGCGATCGACGCGCTGCGCGCGGCGGGCCACCAGCTGGTCGGTACGGCCTGGGCGGCCGCGAGCCCTTCGGCGGCGGTGACCGCGGACGCTTATGAGCGCATTGCAGGTGAGATGGTGAAGCGGCTCAAGGACGCGCTGCCAGTGGACGGCGTGTACCTCGACCTGCATGGGGCCATGGTGAGCGAGCGCTTCGACGACGGCGAGGGCGAACTGCTGCGGCGCGTGCGCGAGACGGTGGGGCCGCGCGTGCCGGTGGCGGTGAGCCTCGACCTGCACTGCAATTTCACGCGCGCCATGTTCGAGCGCGCCGACGCATTCGTTGCCTACCGGACCTATCCGCACGTGGACATGGCCGCGACGGGTGCGCGCGCCGCCGAGCTGCTGGATCGCATGCTGCGCGACGGGGCGCCGCTTGCCGGGGCCTGGCGCGGCTTCGACTACCTCACCGGCATCCCGTCGCAGTGCTCGTTCATCGAACCCTGCAAAGGCCTCTACGCCGACCTCGCGGCGCTCGAAAGAAAACACGACGTGGTGCTTTCCTTTACCCCGGGATTCCCGATGGCGGACTTCGCCGAGTGCGGCATGGCAGTGTTCGGCTACGGGAAACAGAGCAGGGCGGTGGAGCGGGCCGTAGAGGCGTTACGCGGGC
>JAABQT010000068.1 GCA_011391295.1 Betaproteobacteria bacterium | reverse complement strand
TGCAGCTCAGGGCCATCACCAAAGGCAGTGGACCGGACTGGGACAAGGCAGTGAAACTTGGTCGATCCGTCGACCCCGGTAACGGCCTCTACGGTGGCACCGGAGAGGCGCGAGTTGCTGCCGCGCTGGCGGTCGCCGCGCCGGCTGCCGCCGCGACGGCGATCGCTGCGACGGCCCCGACGGTCGATTTCGACATCGGTGGCGGCGCAGGCGCGGACTCCTCAGGCACGCAGGCGGGCGGTCTTGATCTGGATCTCGGTGGCGGCGCGTCTGGCGCGAGCCAGGCCAGGAGCGACTTTTCCCCGAGCGGCACGCTGATCATCGATTCGACTGAATCGAAAGCGGCGTCCAACGGCCTGGATTTCGACCTGGGGACCAGCAGCGGCGTGAGCTTCGATCTGCCTGCCTCCGCGCCCGCGGCGAGCACGCCGGCTGCGAGCGGCGGGCTGGATTTCGATCTCAACCTGGGCGGCAGCGACGCGCCGGCAGGGGAGCCCTCGGCGCCGGCCATGGACCTGTCGGAAATCAGCCTCGACCTGGGCACGCCGGGCGAAACGCCCGCGGCCCGCGCGGGTACGGACGACCCCAAATGGCAGGAAGTGGCGACCAAGCTGGACCTTGCCAAGGCCTACGAGGAAATGGGCGACAAGGACGGCGCGCGCGAACTGCTGAACGAGGTGGCCCGCGAAGGCGATGTCGCGCAGCAGGCGCAGGCCAACCAGATGCTGGCCAAGCTGGGCTAGCACCAATCACGCGCCACCGTTGAGCCACGGGCGCGGCGCGCGCAGCGTCGTTACCGTGGCTCCTTCATTTCAAGGGCATGAGAATCGCGCTGGCATTGGAGTACGACGGCAGCTGCTTTCTGGGCTGGCAGACGCAGCCTGGCGGTGGTACGGTCCAGGACGCGCTCGAGGCAGCGCTCGCCGCGATTGCCGGCGAGCGCATCGACGTCACCTGCGCGGGCCGTACTGACCGGGGTGTGCACGCGCTCGGGCAGGTGGTGCATTTCGACACCGGCGCGGCGCGGCCGGAGAGCGCCTGGGTGCGCGGCGTGAACGCGCTGCTGCCCGAATCGGTGGCGGTGCAGTGGGCGCAGGCGGTGGCGCCGGAATTCCACGCGCGCTACGGCGCGCGCGAGCGCACCTACCGCTACGTGCTCCTCAACCGCGCGGTGCGGCCGGCGTTGGCGGCCCGCCACGCCGGCTGGTTCCACCTGCCGCTGGACGTGGCGGCGATGCGCGCGGCGGCGCGCCACCTGGTGGGCGAGCACGATTTTTCCGCGTTCCGCTCCGCCGAGTGCCAGGCGAAGACGCCGGTGCGCACGCTGCACGCCCTGGAGGTGGAGGCGCGCGGCGAGCGCATCGACTTCGTGCTGCGGGCGAATGCCTTCCTGCACCACATGGTGCGCAACATCGTCGGGTCCCTGGTAACCGTGGGCAAGGGAAAGCACCCGCCGGCCTGGGCCGGCGCCGTACTCGCATCGCGGGACCGCGCGCGCGCCGCGCCGACGTTCGCCGCGGAAGGACTGTACCTGGAGCGGGTGGCCTACGAGGCGAAGTGGGACCTGCCGCGGCTGGAGAGCCCCGAACTGCGCATCCCGGTGCTGCCTTGAGGACGCGCGTCAAGATCTGCGGCATCACGCGCCCGGGCGATGCCCTGGCGGCGGCGCAGGCGGGCGCCGACGCCATCGGCCTGGTGTTCTACCCGCCAAGCCCGCGCTTCCTGAGCGTGGAGCGGGCGCGCGAGGTCCGCGCCGCGCTGCCGCCCTTCGTGCAGGCGGTAGCCCTGTTCGTGAATGCGGACGCCGCCCAGGTGGCGCAGGTGATCGGGCGCGTGCATCCGGCGATGCTGCAGTTCCACGGCGAGGAGACGCCGGCATTCTGCGGCCAGTTCGGCTTGCCTTACGTGAAGGCCTGCCGCGTGGCGCCGGGGGTCGATTTGCTAAAATACCTGGTTGAGTTTCCTGCGGCGAGCGGCTGGCTGCTCGACGCGCACGTGGAGGAGTACGGCGGGGTCGGCGCGAGCTTCGACTGGTCCCTGGTGCCGCGGCGGCTGGAACGGCCGCTGGTCCTGTCGGGCGGCCTGACGCAGGGCAACGTCGGCGCGGCAATACGCAAGGTGAAGCCCTGGGCGGTGGACGTGTCCAGCGGGGTGGAGTCGGCGAAAGGCATCAAGGACGCGGCGAAGATCGCGGCGTTCATCGCGGAGGTCAGGAATGCGGATGCATGACTTGCCCGACGCGCGCGGGCACTTCGGTCCCTACGGCGGCGTGTTCGTCGCCGAGACGCTGACGCACGCCCTGGAGGAACTGCTCGCCGCCTACCAGCAGGCGCGCCGCGATCCGGCGTTCGAGGCCGAGTTCCGCGACGACCTGAAGCACTACGTCGGCCGCCCGAGCCCGGTGTACCACGCCAAGCGCTGGTCGCAGATGCTCGGCGGCGCGCAGATCTACCTCAAGCGCGAGGACCTCAACCACACCGGCGCGCACAAGATCAACAACACCATCGGCCAGGCCCTGCTCGCGCGGCGCATGGGCAAGCGGCGCGTGATCGCCGAGACCGGCGCCGGCATGCACGGCGTCGCCACCGCGACGGTGGCCGCGCGCTACGGCATGCAATGCGTGGTGTACATGGGCTTGGAGGACATCAGGCGCCAGGCGCAGAACGTCTACCGCATGAAGCTGCTCGGCGCGACGGTGATGCCGGTCGAGTCGGGCTCCAGGACCCTGAAGGACGCGCTCAACGAGGCGATGCGCGACTGGGTCACCAACATCGACAGCACGTTCTACATCCTCGGCACGGTCGCCGGCCCGCATCCCTATCCGATGATGGTGCGCGATTTCCAGTCGGTGATCGGCGAGGAATGCAAGCAGCAGATGCCCGAACTCGCCGGCCGCCAGCCCGACGCGGTCATCGCCTGCGTCGGCGGCGGCTCCAACGCGATGGGCATCTTCTACCCGTACATCGACAGCGCGGGTGTGCGCCTGATCGGCGTGGAGGCGGCGGGCGAGGGCCTGGAGACCGGCCGGCACGCGGCCTCGCTGTGCGCCGGCAAGCCCGGCGTGCTGCACGGCAATCGCACCTACCTCCTGCAGGACGCCAACGGGCAGATCCTCGAGACGCACTCGGTTTCCGCCGGCCTGGACTACCCGGGCGTCGGTCCCGAGCACGCCTGGCTGAAGGATCAGGGCCGCGCGGAGTACGTCGCGATCACCGATGACGAGGCACTGAAGGGCTTCCAGGATCTATGCCAGCTCGAAGGCATCATTCCGGCGCTGGAGTCCGCGCACGCGGTCGCCTACGCCGCCAAGATCGCGCCCTCGATGCCTAAGGACAAGGTACTGCTCGTGAATCTCTCCGGGCGCGGCGACAAGGACATGCAGACCGTCGCCGACCGCATGGGCATCAAGCTCTGATGTCGCGCATCGCCGGGCGCTTCGCCGAACTGAAGGCCGCCGGGCGCAAGGCGCTCGTCATGTTCGTCACCGCTGGCGATCCGGAACCGGCGCTCACAGTACCGCTCCTGCACGCGCTGGCCGAGTCGGGCGCCGACATTCTCGAGATCGGTGTGCCGTTTTCCGACCCGATGGCCGACGGTCCCGTGATCCAGCGCGCGTCCGAACGGGCTCTGGCCCGCGGCGTGAGTTTGGGCGACGTTCTCGACATGGCGCGCGCGTTTCGCGCGAAGGACGGCGACACGCCGATCGTGCTCATGGGTTACGCCAACCCGATCGAGGCGATGGGTGTCGACAAGTTCGTCGCCGCGGCAAAGGCGGCGGGCGTCGACGGCCTGATCGTGGTTGACTACCCGCCCGAGGAGTGCGGCCCGTTCGTCGAACTGTGCGGCAAGGCGAACATCGACTGCATCTTCCTGCTGGCGCCGACTTCGACCGACGCGCGCATCCGCGAGGTGGCGCGCGCCGGCAGCGGCTTTGTCTACTATGTGTCGTTGCGCGGCGTGACCGGGGCGGGGCACCTGAACGCCGACGAGGTGCTCGCGCGGCTGCCGGGGATCCGCGCCGCGACCCGTTTGCCGCTGGCCGTGGGCTTCGGCATTCGCGACGCCGAATCGGCACGCCGCATCTCGCGCGGGGCGGACGCCGTGGTGATCGCGAGCCGCTTGATTCAGGAACTGGAAGCGGTGCCGCCGGCGCAGGCCGTGGAGTGCGCCCGGGCATTCGTGAAGCCGATCCGGGAGGCGCTCGACGCATGAGCTGGCTGCAAAAACTCCTGCCGCCCAAGATCCAGCGCAGCTCCGGTCCGAAGCGCGCGGTGCCCGAAGGCCTGTGGACCAAGTGTCCGGCCTGCGATGCGGTGCTCTACAGCACCGACCTGGAAAAGAATCTCAACGTGTGCCCGAAGTGCAGCTTCCACCGGCGCATCGGCGCGCGCGCACGCCTCGATGCATTGCTCGACGCCGACGGCCGGTTCGAGATCGGCGCCGAGGTTCTGCCGATCGACAGCCTGAAATTCAAGGACGCGAAGAAATACACCGAACGCCTGGTCGAGGCCGAGGCGCAGTCGGGGGAATCCGAAGCGCTGGTGGTGATGCAGGGCGCGATCAAGTCGATCGGCGTGGTGGCCGCGGCGCACGAGTTCGAGTTCATGGCCGGGACCATGGGCTCGGTGCTGGGCGAGCGCTTCGTGCGCGGCGTACGCGTCGCCATCGAGCAGAAAGCGCCGTTCATCGTCATCACTGCGAGTGGCGGCGCACGCATGCAGGAGGGCCTGCTGTCGCTGATGCAGATGGCCAAGACCACGGCCGCGCTCACCGACCTGGCCGAGCGCCGGCTGCCGTTCATCACCGTACTCACCGATCCCACCACGGGCGGCGTGTCCGCGAGCTACGCGATGATCGGCGACATCGTGCTTGCCGAGCCGAAGGCGCTGGTCGGCTTCGCCGGCCCGCGCGTCATCGAACAGACCGTACGCCAGAAACTTCCCGAGGGCTTCCAGCGCTCGGAATTCCTGCTGGAAAAGGGAGCGGTGGACATGATCGTCGACCGCCGCCAGATGCGGGACAAGCTGGCGACGCTGCTCGCGCTTCTACTGGGAATCGCGATCGACCAGCCTTCGTGAGCGCCCGCGCGCTCGGGGACTGGCTCGATTTCATCGGTCGCCAGCATCCGGACGCCATCGCACTGGGGCTGGAGCGCGTGCGCGAGGTGTGGGCGCGCATGGGCACCCGCATCGACTGCCCGGTCATTTCGGTGGCCGGGACCAACGGCAAGGGTTCGGTGTGCGCCACCCTGGACAGCATCCTGCGCGCCTCCGGGCGCCGCGTCGGTTTGTACACCTCGCCGCATCTTCTTCGCTACAACGAACGCGTACGGATCAGCGGTGCCGAGGCAACGGACGAGGCACTCGGCGAGTCCTTCGCCGCGGTGGAACAGGCGCGCCGCGACGTACCATTGACCTACTTCGAATTCGGTACGCTGGGTGCGTTCTGGCTATTCGCGCGCGAGCCCCTGGACGCGCTGGTGCTCGAAGTCGGCCTGGGCGGGCGTCTCGACGCGGTGAACGTGCTCGATGCCGATTGCGCGGTGATCACCGGTATCGCGCTGGACCACATGGACCTGCTGGGCGATACGCGCGAATCCATCGGCCGGGAGAAAGCGGGCATCATGAGGGCCGCGCGCCCTGCGGTAATTGCAGATCCGGATCCGCCCGCCTCGGTGTTGCGCGAAGCCGAGCGCATCGGCGCCCGCGCGGTGCTGCTGGGCCGCGATTTTGGCTACCGCGTGCAGCCCGGCCAGTGGGACTTCTGGGGACCTGCGGGCAGGCGGGCGGCGCTGGCACATCCGGTGTTGCGTGGCGCATCGCAGCTGCGCAACGCCGCCGCCGCACTGGCCGCGCTCGACGCCTTGCGCGAGCGGTTGCCGGTCGCGATGCAGGACGTGCGCCGCGGCTTGGCCGAAGTGGAGCTTCCAGGACGCTTCCAGGTTCTGCCCGGACGGCCGCAGGTGATCCTCGACGTGGCGCACAATCCCGAGGCGGCGCGCGCGCTGGCGGAAAACCTTTCGGCGGCGGGTTTTGCGCGCGAAACCCTCGCTGTGTTCGGTATGCTGCGCGACAAGGACATCGCCGCCGTGGCGCAGGCGCTAGCGCCGCTGGTCACACGCTGGCACCTGGCTGGCCTGGGCGGGACACGAGGCGCAAGCAGCGGCGAGCTGGGCCGCATCCTTGCCGCCTCCGGCGTGGCTGCGCCGCGCAAGGAGCATGACACGCCTGCGGCCGCCTTTGCAGCGGCGCGGATCGAGGCAGGCGAGAATGATAAAATCGTGGTATTCGGGTCTTTCCTCACCGTCGCCGAAGTGATGCAAGCGCTGGCGGCTGGCAGCGGCGGCTCCGGTAACCATGGCTGATACCCAGGACGTCAACACACTGAAACGCCGCGGGCGGCGGAGGCTGGTCGGCGCCATCGCCCTGGTGCTGGTCGCAGTGATCGTGCTGCCTTGGATCTTCGATCCCAGTCCGCGCCAGGCGCCGCCGGTGAGCGTGCGCATTCCGAACGAGGACGACTCCGTGTTCAAGCCGAAGGTGACGCCCAAGCCGCCGCCGGCCGCGGCGCAGGAAGCGCCCAAGACCGAAGCCCCGGCCGCCGCCCCCGCGCCGCAGGCACCCAAGGCTGCGGCGACCCCCGCGGTGCCCAAGGCGCCGCCCGTGGCCGAGCGCGCGCGTGCCGAGGCTGCTCTGGCCAATGCACGGTTCATGGTGCCCGTGGGCGCGTACGCGGATCCGGGCAACGTGATCGGAAAGCTCAAGGCGGCCAGGCTGCCTTACTACACGGAATCCCTGGCCACGGCGAAGGGCCCGGTGACGCGCGTGCGCGCGGGTCCGTTCGCCACCCAGGACGCGGCGCAGAAGGCGCGCAAGGAGCTCCGGTCGCTGGGCTTCTCGCCAGGCAACGTCGCCGCCGCGTCCTGACGTGACGTGGCTCGACTATGTGGTGCTCGCGGTTGCCGCGGCGTCGGTGGCCTGGGGCATCTGGAGAGGGCTGGTGCGCGAGGTGATTTCGGTCGCGGCCTGGGTGCTGGCGTTCCTGGGGGCCAACATGTTCGCGGGGCCGCTGGGCGAGATGCTGCCCGAGGCACTGCCGACTCCGGAAATGCGGGTGCTGGTGGCGTTCATTCTCGTGTTCATCGCAATTCTCGCCATCTGCACGTTGCTCGGCCGGATGCTGTCGAAGCTGGCGCGCGTGGCTGGCCTGGGCGAGCTGGACCGATCGCTGGGAGGTGTTTTCGGCCTGGCGCGCGCGCTGCTGATCATGCTTGCCATTGCCCTGGTGGCGGGCCTCACCACGCTGCCGCGCCAGCCGGTCTGGCGCGACTCGGTCAGCGGACCATTGCTGGCGCAGGCAGTGCTGGCGTTCAAACCCTGGCTGCCGCGGACGTTCGCGCTGCGCTTGCGCTA
>JAABQT010000067.1 GCA_011391295.1 Betaproteobacteria bacterium | reverse complement strand
TCCGAGAGCTGCGCCTCGTCGTTGGCGTCGTAGCCCGAACCGGGCCGCAGGCCGTCGCCAAGCGAGAAGCTCACGTCGTAAGCCTTCATGATCTCGCAGATGTCCTCGAAATGGGTGTAGAGGAAACTCTCCTTGTGGTGCGAGAGGCACCACTTCGCCATGATCGATCCACCGCGCGAAACGATGCCGGTCATGCGTTTGGCGGTCATCGGCACGTAGCGCAGCAGCACGCCGGCGTGGATGGTGAAGTAGTCCACGCCCTGCTCGGCCTGCTCGATGAGCGTGTCGCGATAGATCTCCCAGGTCAGCGCTTCGGCCTTGCCGTCGACTTTTTCCAGCGCCTGGTAGATCGGCACGGTGCCGATCGGCACCGGGGCGTTGCGCACGATCCATTCGCGCGTCTCGTAGATATGCTTGCCGGTGGACAGGTCCATCACCGTGTCGCCGCCCCAGCGGATGGCCCAGGTCATCTTCTCCACTTCCTCGCCGATGCCCGAGGAAACCGCGGAATTGCCGATGTTGGCGTTCACCTTCACCAGGAAATTGCGGCCGATGATCATCGGCTCGCTCTCCGGGTGGTTGATGTTGGCCGGGATGATGGCACGGCCGCGCGCGACTTCCGCGCGCACGAATTCCGGGGTGATGAGGTCCGGGATCGCGGCGCCGAAGCTCTCGCCCGGATGCTGCCGCATCAGCAGCTCCAGCATTTTCTCGCCGGTCTTGCCGGTCGCTTTCAGACTCTCGACGTAGCGGCTGCGCTCGAGGTTCTCGCGGATGGCGATGAACTCCATCTCGGGGGTGACCATGCCCCTCTTCGCGTAGTGCATCTGCGACACGATCATCCCGCGCCGCGCCCGGCGCGGCGCGCGCGTCAGGTTGAAACGCAGCTCGGCGAGATTCGGATCCCGCAACCGCTCGACGCCATAGCGCGACGACGGGCCCGCGAGAACCTCGGAATCCCCGCGCTCCTCGATCCACTTCTGTCGCAGCGGCGCGAGGCCCGAGCGGATGTCGATCCTGGCGGCAGGGTCGGTGTAGGGCCCGGAGCAGTCGTAGACGAACACCGGCGGATTCGGCTCGCCGCCAAACATTCCCGGCGTGTCCGACTGCGAGACCACGCGCATCGGCACGCGCAGGTCCGGGCGCGAGCCCTGGACGTAGACCCGGCTCGAATTGGGCAGCGGATGGACTGCCGCGTCGTCGACGTGCGCAGTGGCGGCGAGAAATTTCGGATTGGCGTTCATGACCGCTTCCTTCGGCGGGATTACCCGCATCAGGTTCTAAGGGACTCTCTCACCCGGGTCGCGTTTGAAGCGCGCTTCCCAGGACCCCCGCGTAAGACGGCTAAGCTACTGCAAAGCAGCCGCGGTGACAAGAATTTGCCCCTCGCGCCTGCTAACATTGGTGCGCACGAGGCAGTTGCCCCAGGTCCTTCCCATGCGCGCTCTCCTCACCGTCCTCGCCGCGATCGCGCTTGCGCCCTGCGCACTGGCGCAGCCGGCGCCCGCGGTGACGGTGGCGCCGCTCGCCGAGGTGGCGATCCATCCCGAACGTGACGCCTCCGCACAGGTCGTTTCCCTGAACGAGTCGCGCATCGCCGCCGAGATCGCCGGTCGCCTCGAGGTGATGGCGGTGGAAGTCGGGCAGCGCGTCGAGCGCGGCGCGCTGCTCGCGCGCCTCGATTGCCGCGACCACCAGCTGGCGCGCGAGCGTGCCGCGGCCGCGCTGGCGGCCGCGCAGGCGCGCCAGGGGCTCGCCGAGCAGCAGCTGCGCCGCGGGCGCGAGCTGCGCGCGCAAGGCTTCGTCTCCGACGAGGCGCTTGCGGGCCGCGTCACCGAAGTCGCGGTGCTGAGCGCCGACGCTACGCAGGCGGGAGCGCAGCTCGCCAGCGCCGCGCGCGCGGTGGACAAATGCGTGGTGCGCGCTCCGTTCAGCGCCATCGTGCGCGAGCGGCTCGGCCAGGTCGGCGAGCTCGCCGCACCGGGCACCCCGCTCGCCTTGCTGGTGGACGCCGAGCGTATCGAGGTCTCCGCACAAGTGCAGGCGAAGGACGTGCGCTCCCTCGAGCAGGCGGCGCGGCCGGCGTTCGTCGGCCTGGGCGGCGCGCGCGCGCTCGTGCTGCTGCGCGTGTCGCCGGCCATCGACCGCCAGGCGCGCACGCTCGAGGCGCGGCTGCGCTTCACCGGTGCGGCGGCGGCGCCGGGCGCCGCCGGCCGAGTGACGTGGCGCGATACGGCGCCTCACCTGGCGCCGGAGTTTCTGGTGCGCCGCGATTCCCGCCTCGGTGTGTTCGTCGATGACGGCGGCACCGCACGATTCCACGCGCTGCCCGATGCGCAGGAAGGCCGTCCCGCGCGCGCCGACCTGCCGCCCGGGGCGCGCATCGTGGTCAAAGGGCAGCTCACGTTGAGGGACGGTCAGCGCCTGCGATGAAGTTCATCGAACTGCTGCTCAGGAACCACCCGCTCGCCAACATCCTGTTCGCGGTGGTGCTGGTGATGGGCGCCATCTCCTACACGCAGATGCCGCGCGAGCAGGACCCGGAGATCAATTTCAACTGGGTGAACATCATCACCACCCTGCCCGGCGCCTCCGCCGAGGACGTGGAAAAGCGCGTCACCCAGCCGCTCGAGGACGCGATCAAGAACGTCACCGACATCCGGTTCGTGGTGTCCAGCAGCCGCGAGAACGTGTCCTCGATCCTGGTGCGCTTTCGCGACGTCTCGGCGCGCATTTTCGACAAGCGCGTCAGCGACCTGCGGCGCGAGATCCAGAACAAGGCACAGACCGAGCTGCCGACGGAAGTGCGTGACGATCCGCGCGTGATCGAGATCACCACCTCGAACGGCTTTCCCACGGCGCAGGTGCTGGTGTCCGGACTGGCCGACGACGAGACGCTGCGGCGCATTTCGCGCGAGGTCCGCGTCGATCTGGAGCGCCTCTCCGGCGTCGACCAGGTATTCGCGCTCGGCCTGCACGACGCCGAACTGCGGATCGAGTTCGACCCGCGCCGCCTCGCCGCGCGCGGCCTCAATGCCGCCGACGTATCGGATGCCGTGAACGGCTGGTTCCGCGACACCTTCGCCGGGAAGGTGCTCGCCGGCGGCGACGCATGGCTGGTGCGCATCATCGGGCAGGACCCCGACCCCGGCTACCTCGCCGGGCTGACGATCGCGGTGCCGCGCGCGGGCACGCGCATTCCACTCGAGGAGGTGGCAAGCGTGCAGCGCGCGCGGGCCACGCCGCGCCACCTTGCGTCCGCCAACGGCCGGCCGGCGGTGCTGCTCTCGGTCACCAAGAAGGCCTACACCAATACGCTGGAACTTGTGGAACTGGTGCGCGGCTACGCCATCGAGAAGAACGCCGTGCTGTCGCCGCTCGGCCTGAAGCTCGCGCTCACCGACGACCAGACCATCCCGACGCGCCAGGCGATTTCGATCATGGAGTGGAACGCGCTGCTCGGGCTCCTGCTGGTGCTCGCCGCGTGCTGGGTGTTCCTCGGCACGCGCGTCTCCGTGCTGGTCGCGCTCGGCATCCCGTTCTCCCTTGCCGGCGGGTTTGCCGTGCTGCACGCCGCCGGCTTCACACTCAACATCTCGGTGCTGCTGGCGGTCGTCATCGTGCTGGGCATGCTGGTGGACGACGCGGTGGTGGTGGTGGAGGCGATTTACTATCGCGTGCAGCGCGGCAGCCAGGTGCTCGCCGCCTCGCTGGACGCGCTGCGCGAGACCGCGGCGCCGGTGACCTCCTCGGTGCTGACCACCATCGCCGCCTTCCTGCCGCTGATGCTCCTGCCCGGCATCGTCGGCAAGTTCATGTTCGTGATCCCCTTCGTGGTCGCGCTGACGCTGGCCATCAGCCTGCTCGAGGCCTATTGGATGCTGCCCACGCATGTGGTGGCCCTGGATCTCGACCTGACCAAGCCCTCGCGCATGCAGCGCCTGCGCCACAGCTTTACGCACCTGCTGCGCCTGCGCTACTCGCGCGCGCTGCTCTATGTCATGCGTCGGCCGCGGCGCTTCGCACTGCTGATTCTGCTGGCGGTGGCCGGCGCCGGAGCATCGGTCGGCGCCGGCCTGGTGCGCATGCAATTCTTCGCCTTCGACCCGCTCCGGCTGTTCTACGTCAACGTGGACATGCCGGCGAGCGCGCCGATCCAGTCCACGCTCGAGCGCGTCGAGCAGGTGGAGCGCAAGGTGCGCGCGCGGCTGCAGGAGGGCGAGGCGCGTGCGCTGACGGCGCTCGCGGGAATAAAGTTCACCGATACCGAGCCGCTGTACGGCGACGCCTATGGACAATTGGTGGTATCGCTGCAGCCGCGAGGCGATGGCGGACGCGACGTGTCGGAGATCGTCGAGGCGATGCGCAAGGACATCGAGTCCCTGCCGGGGCCGGGCAAGCTCAGCTTCCTCATGCTCGCCGGGGGGCCGCCGGTGTCCAAACCGATCCGCGTGCGCGTGAGGAACGACGATGCCGCCGAATTGCGCGCCGCGGCCGACGCCATGCTCGCCATCGTGCGCGCCATCCCGGGTACCCGCGACGTCGCCGACGACGATGTGCCGGGGCGTCCCGAGCTGCGGCTGCGCCTGGATGCCGAAGCAATACGCGCCAGCGGCCTCAGTCCCGGGCTGGTGGCGCGCCTGCTGCGACTGCACGTGGATGGGGAGATCGTCACCCAGATGCGCGACCAGGGCGAAAAACTCGAAGTGCGGGTGCGCGCCGCACCGCGCGCCTCCGGCGACGTGGCGCGCCTGCTGGATGACGCGGTGGCGCTGCAGGCTGGTTCGGGAACCACGACACTTGGCTCTCTGGTGAGCGTTGAAACCGGCACCGGCAAGGGCGTGATCAAGCACTACAACCTGCGCCGTGCGATCACGGTGGAGGCCGACCTCGAGCGCAAGAGCATCGACACCGTGGCGGCGAACAAGGCGATCCGCGGTGCCTGGGAAAAGGTGAAGGGCCGCTACCCGTCGACTTCGCTCGACTTCTCCGGGGAGCTCGATGACATCGAGGAAAGCCTCGAGGCAATGAAGGTGCTGTTCTTCCTTGGCCTCGGCCTGATCTACCTGATCCTCGCGGCTCAATTCCGCAGCTACTGGCAGCCGGCGATGATCCTCGTCACGGTGCCGCTGGCCTTCACCGGCGTAGTGTTCGGCTTGCTGGTGTCGGGCAATCCGCTTTCGCTTTACACGTTGTACGGAGTCATCGCGCTCACCGGCATCGCGGTGAACTCGGCCATCGTGCTGATCGATGCGGCAAATGCCAGGCGCGGCCTGCGCATGCGTGTGCTGCACGCGGTCGTGTACGCCGCGCGCCGGCGGGTGGTGCCCATCATCATCACCAGTGCCACCACCATCGCGGGATTGTTTTCGCTCGCCTTCGGCCTCGGTGGGCACTCGCTGATCTGGGGGCCGGTCGCGGCCTCGATCGTGTGGGGCATCGGCTTTTCGACCGCGCTGACGCTGTTTGCGATGCCGCTGCTGTACTGGGCGCTGATGCCCGAGCACCGCTCGCGACGCGCAAAATCCGCAATGGTTTGAACAAGTTGGTCGCATCTCCGGGCACCCCGGCAAGTGCGACACTGGCTGTAACGGCTTGTGGCGCTTGACCTTTTTGAGCTGCCGCATTATGTTACTGACCGTTCAGTTACTTCCTTTCGGCCATGCCATCTCCAGCCAGCTCCAGGAACGAACCGCGCTGGACGCGCCGCAAGGAGGCTCGTCCTGAAGAAATCACCGCCGCGGCGCTGCACCTGTTTGTCGAGCGCGGCTTTGCCAATACGCGCCTGGAGGATGTGGCGACCCTCGCCGGGGTCTCCAAGGGCACGGTGTACCTGTACTTCGCCAACAAGGAAGAGCTGTTCAAGGCGGTAGTGCGCGAAGTATTGGTCGCGCGGCTGGCGCAATTCCGCGGCCAGCTCGAGCACTACCAGGGCAGCACGATGGACCTGGTGCGCCAGATGATGCGCACCTGGTGGGAGCACGTCGGCTCGACGCCGATCTCGGGCATTCCCAAGCTGATCATTTCGGAAGCGCGCAATTTCCCCGAGATTGCGCGTTTTTACATCGACGAAGTGATCCGGCCCGGCCAGGAAACGCTGGCCGCGCTGATCGAGCGCGGCATCGCGCGCGGCGAGTTCCGGCAAGTAGACCCGCAGCTCACCGTCCACCTGCTGACTGCGCCGATGCTGCAGATCTGCCTGTGGCGCAATTCGCTCGAGCCGTTCTCGCAGCACAAGCTGGACCCGCCCGCACTGCTCGAGGCGCACCTGGATTTGCTTGAGCGCGGCCTCGCCGCGCCGAAGGACTGAGTCATGACCAAGGTCGCGAAAACCATCCTCCTCGTCGGCGCGGCCGGCGTGATCGCGGTCGCCGGGTACGCCGGCGTGAAGCGCAAGCCCGCCAGCCCGGCTGCAACAGCGCAGGCCGCGGTCGAATTCACGCAACAGGACCTGGTGATCGTCGAGCCGCGGACGCTGGAGAGCACGCTGCCGCTCACCGGCACCCTCACCCCGTTCACCGAAGCCACCGTCAAAGCGAAAGTCGCGGGGGAGCTGGTCGCGGTGCCGGTGCGCGAGGGCGAGACGATCCAGCAGGGCCAGGTGCTGGCGCGCATCGATCCGACCGAGGTACTGGCGCGCGTCGCCGCGCGCCAGGCCGATGTCGCAGCGACGCGCGCGCAACTGGACTGGGCGGACAAGAATCGCATCTCGCAAAAGGCGCTGCTCGAACGGGGGTTCATCGCTCAGACCGCGTACGACAACGTGCAGAGCAACTACGACGTGGCCAGGGCCAGGCTGCGCGCCGCCGAGGCCGATCTCGTGGTGGCGCGCAAATCGCTTCAGGATGCGGTGGTGACGGCACCGTTTTCGGGCATCGTCGCGCAGCGCCACGCGCAGCCCGGCGAGCGGGTCGCGCTCGATGCCAGGGTGGTGAGCATCGTCGACCTGTCGCGCCTGCAGCTCGAGGCCTCGGTGCCGCCGGCGGCGATCGGCCAGGTCAGGGTCGGGCAGCCCATCAACTTCCGCGTCGAGGGCTTCGGCGAGCGCGAGTTCGCCGGGCGCATCGAGCGCATCAATCCGGCGGCCACCGCCGGCACGCGCTCGATCAGCGTGTATGCGGTGATCGACAACCGCGACAGCCTGCTGCGCGGCGGCATGTTCGCGCAGGGCGCGCTGACGCTGTCGCGCGTCGAGCACGCCCTCACTGCGCCGGCCTCGGCGGTACGCGAAGACATCGGCCAGACATTCGTGTACGCCATCGAGGACGGCCTGGTGAAGCGCAAGAACGTAAAGGTCGGCGCGCCGGACGCCACCGGCCGCGTCCAGGTGCTCGAGGGCCTCGCCGCGGGCGATCGCATCGTGCGCGTGAACCTGGGTTCGCTGCGCGAAGGCGTGGCCGCCCGCCTGTCGGGCCCTGCGCCCGCCGACGGCGCGAAACACTAGCCGGATCCG
>JAABQT010000066.1 GCA_011391295.1 Betaproteobacteria bacterium | reverse complement strand
GCGAGCGCCTGGCGCGCACCAGGCAAGGCGTTTGACCTGCGTCAACCGCCACCGCGGCGCCCGGCGTACGCTGGATCAGGCCCGATGCACGGTTGCGCCTTCCCACATGGCCTGGAGGAAACGACATGTTCAAGCACATCCTGATTTCCACCGACGGCTCGAAGCTCTCCGCCAAGGGCGTGAAGGCCGGCGTAAAGCTCGCCAAGGCGCTCGGTGCGAAGGTCACCGGCGCCTACGTCATCCCGCTCTATTCACCGCCGATGTACGGCGAGGCGGTGGTCTATGTGCCCGGGGTATCGCCGCAGGAATACAAGCAGATCTCCGAGAAGGCGGCGCGCAAGGCGCTCGCCGCGGTCGAGATCGAGGCGCGCACCGCGGGCGTGCGCTGCGCGACGCAGTTCGTCAGTTCGAATCAACCCTGGCAGGGCATCCTGCGCATCGCACGCGCGCGCAAATGCGACGCCATCTCCATGGCCTCGCACGGACGCGGCGGGCTGGGCGGGCTGCTGCTCGGCAGCGAGACCATGCGCGTGCTGGCGCATTCCAAGCTGCCGGTGCTGGTGACGCGCTGAACTAGAGGGCGAGCATCGCGCCGCCCGCCGCCACGGCGGCGCCGAGCGGCCACAGCGTGCGCCAGGCGAGGCGCCGGTTGTACCAGAACAGCACGCCGAGCTTGAAGGCGACGTTGGCGGCGAAGGCGAACGCGATGGCGCGCGTCGCCGGCTGCGCGGCGATGCGTCCCTCGCCGAACAGATTCAGCGCCGAGAGCACGATCGGGTCGATGTCGACGAGCCCCGATGCGAATGCCGCGGCGTACAGGCCTCGACTGCCGGCAAGCTCCGAGAGCCAGGCCGAACCGACCAGGACGAAGGCGTAGAGGGCGGCGAAACGCAGCGCCGTGCCCATTTCCACCGGGTTGCGGATCTCGGCCACCGGCAGCGGCCCCGCCGGCTCCTGCCGCCGCATGGCGAAGGCGGTGAACGCCGCTCCCGCGGCGATTGCCGCGGCGAGCGCCGGCGCCAGCCGGCCGAACACCTCGGGCGCCAGCACGAAGGAAATCAGTCCGATGCGCCCGAGCGGCACCAGGTTGGCGAGCGGCACGACGACCAGCGCGATGCGCGCCAAGGCGGGCGTCTCGGTGCTGCGCCGCGCATACAGCACGGTGGTGGCCGTGGAGGACACCAGCCCGCCGAGCAGGCCCGCGAGCAGCACCCCGTGGCGCTCGCCAACGGCGCGCAGTGCGATGTAGCTCGCCAGCCCGATGCCCGCGATCAGCACCACCATCAGCCACACCTGGCGCGGGATCAGCACCGCGTAGGGCCCGTAGCCGGTGTCGGGCAGGATCGGCAGCACGATGAAGGTCACCACCAGGAACTGCAGGACGGAGACCTGTTCCGGACGCCGCAGCGCCATGGAAAAACTCTCGATTTCGGGCTTGAAGTAGAGCAGCGCCGTGACGCCGATGGCGAGCGCAACGGCCACGGTCGTCTCGCCCAACCCCACCAGGACGCCGAGCAGGTAGCACACCACGGCGGCCGCCACCGTGGTCGTGCCGGGATCTTCCTGGCGCGATGCCCGCGCGTAGGCGGCGATCAGCATGCCCGCCACTGCCGCAAGTCCAACAGCCACCAGCCAGGCGCCGCCCAGGTTCTTGTCGAGCAGCGCGGCAAGCGTACCGGCGAGCGCGATGAGCGGAAAGGTGCGCACACCCGCTTTTGCCGCGCGCGTGCGCTCGCGCTCCAGGCCGATCAGCAGCCCGACGCCGGCGCTCACCGCAAGCCGGGGCCAGACGTCTTCCAACTAGGCGGCCTTCCACGGCGCGCCCAGGCCGACGGGCGCCGGGGCACGCTCGGCGATGCGCTGGAACAGGCGCCGATACTCACGCTCGCCCACGCCGGCCAGCGGATCGTCGTTCGCGGCAAACGCCGCCTCGATCGCCGCCCAGTCCTCGGCCGCGAGCGTGCGCTCGGCGAGCGGCAGCAGCTCCTGCTCTTCGCAGCGCATATGGCGCAAGTGGAATTCGGCGTAGTCGTCGACGGTAACGGCGAACGCCGCGGCGCCCTGCGGCCAGGTCTGTTCCAGCGCCAGCAGCGTGCGCTCCAGGTCGCGCACGCGTTGCATCCCCTCGAGGTGCTCGGCCTGCAGCCTGCGCACCAACGGCGCCGCCTCGGGCGCGCGCTGCAGCACACGGGCGAACAGATGCTCGTCCTCCTTCGGGTGATGCAGCCGCTCGGGAAAGGTGTCGATGTAGTAGACCATCGCGCCCAACGCGGCGAAATCCGGGCGCAGCTTCGCGTCCTGCGCCAGGTGCGCCACCTGGCGCAACGCGCTCAGCACGGCGCTGATGGACCGGTGCTCCTCGCGCAACTTGCGCAGGGCGCCCTGCATCGCGGATGCCTTCAAGTCAGGCACAGCAGACCGGCGCGTACCGCGGCGCCCACTTCCGCCGAGCGCGCCAGACCGACCACTCCCATGCCGAGCACCACAGCGCCCGCGAGGAGGCGCAGGCGCGCATGCCGCGCCCAGGCGCGAAGGCGCGACGCCGCCGCGCCCGCGGCGAGCAGCCAGGGCAGCGTGCCCGCGCCGAACGCGAGCATGGCGAGCGCGCCCTGCGCGACGCCGCCGGCGAAGGTGGCCGCGGCCAGCGCCCCGTACACCATCGCGCAAGGCAGCAGGCCCCATAGCGTGCCCGCGCCGTACGCTGCGAGCGGCGCGGGCGCGCCGAGCAGGCGCGACGCCGCCGGTTGCACGCGGCGCCAAAGGGGCGCGCCGAGCGCTTCCAGCCGGCCGAGCAGGCGCCCGGCGCCCGCGAGGTGCAGGCCGAGCAGCAACAGCATCGCGTTGGCGAGCACGTAAAGCGCGGTCTGCGCCGGCAGCGCGCCGGACATGAACTGCGCCGCGCCGCCGAGCGCGCCCGCGGCCGCGCCGGCCAGCACGTAGGTCGAGATGCGTCCGGCGTTGAAGGCGAGCTGGCGCCGCCACTCCGGTGCCGCGCGCCCGGCCGGCACGATCGGGATCAGGCGCCGCGCAGAGAACGCCGCGACGATGCCGCCGCACATGCCGGCGCAGTGCAGGCCCGAGGCCAGGCCGAGCACCACAAAGGCGGCGGGCAGCACGGGCTCCACGTCAGATCACCTTGGAGTACTCGGCGCGCGTTTCGCGCTCGCGCAGATAGCGGTCGAACACCGCGCACACCACGCGCACCAGCAGCCGGCCCCTGGGAGTGACCACGATCCAGTCGCGCTGCAGCTCGAGCAGCCCTTCGGCCTCCAGGCGGCGCAGGTCCCGCAGTTCCGGCGCGAAGTAGGCGGCGAAATCCACCAGGTAGGCCAACTCGATCGATTCGATCGACACGCGGAAATGGCAGGTGAGCGCCTGGATCACGGCGCGGCGCACCAGGTCATCCTGCGTCAGCTCGATGCCGCGCGCCACCGGCAGACGCCCGGCGTCCAGCGCGGCGGTGTAGTCCCCCAGGCGCTTCTGGTTCTGATGGTAGGTGGGGCCGACGCGGCCGATCGCCGACACGCCCAGGCCCAGCATGTCGCTGCCCGGGCGCGTCGAATAGCCCTGGAAGTTGCGCTGCAGGCGCCCCTGCGCCTGCGCGATCGCGAGCTCGTCGTCGGGGCGCGCGAAATGGTCCATGCCGACGTACAGGTACCCGGCGCGCGTGAGCCGCCCGATGGCCAGGCTGAGGATCTGCAGCTTGGACTCCGCCGAGGGCAGGTCCGCCTGGGCGATGCGGCGCTGCGGCTTGAACACTTTCGGCAGGTGCGCATAGCTGTACAGCGCGATGCGGTCGGGATCGAGCGCGATCACCTGGTCCAGGGTGCGGTTGAAGCCGTCCAGCGTCTGCTTGGGCAAGCCGTAGATCAGGTCCACGTTCACCGAGCGGAACCCCGCGGCGCGCGCCTCGCCGATCACGCGCCGCGTCTCCTCCTCGCTCTGCAGCCGGTGCACGGCCTTTTGCACCTGGGGGTCGAAATCCTGCACGCCAAGCGAGATGCGGTTGAAGCCCAGCCCGGCAAGGAACCCCACCGTCCCCGGCGCGACGCGGCGCGGATCGACCTCGATCGAGCACTCGAATTCCGGGGCATGCGTGAAGCGCCGTTCGATGCTGCCCATCAGCGCCTGCATTTCCTCGCGCGAGAGGAAGGTCGGCGTCCCGCCGCCCCAGTGCAGCTGGCAGATCGAGCGCTCGGGGCCGAGCAGCGGTTCCAGCAAGGACAGTTCCTGCTCCAGGTACTGGATATACTTGGCCGATTGGGAACGCTCGCGGGTCACCACCTTGTTGCAGGCGCAGTAGTAGCACAGCGTGTCGCAGAACGGCAGGTGGACGTACACCGAGAGTGGCTGGCTGATGCCGCCGATGTTGCGCCTGGCCATCCACTGCCTGAATTGAGGCTCGCCGTAGGCCTCGACGAAGCGGTCCGCGGTGGGGTACGAGGTATAGCGCGGCCCGCTGACGTCGTATTTGCGGATCAGCACCGGGTCGATCACCAGTTCCGAGGCGGGATAATGCATCTGGCCGCAGTATGGCCGCGGGGAGGCGGCGCGCTTTGATGTCCGTCAAAGGCAGTGCGTTCCAGCACCGGGGGGTGGTCGCCGCGGGCGCCGCCGCGCTCGGCGCGCTGCTGCTCGCCAACATCTACGCGTTTGCCGGCGGCGCGGCCTCCACCTGGCTGCTCGGGGCGGTGGTGCTCACCGACATGCTGGCGGTCGGCGTGGGCATCGCGGTGGCCGCGCGCGAGGTGATGATCGCCGAGCGGCGCACCGGCGACAGCCAGGCGCGCCTGGACGCCATCGTGGATTCGGCGATGGACCCGATCATCAGCGTCGACGAGGCGCAGAACATCGCGCTGTTCAACAGCGCCGCCGAGCAGGTGTTCCGCTGCGCGCGCGCCGAGGCCCTCGGCGCGCCCCTCGAGCGCTTCATCCCGCAGCGCTTTCGCGCCGCACACCGCGGCCACATGCAGCAATTCGCGCGCACCGGCGTCACCAGCCGGCGCATGAGCGAGTCCGCCACGCTCTGGGCGCTGCGCGCCGACGGCGAGGAGTTTCCCATCGAGGCCTCGATCTCGCAGGCCGGGGAACCGGGTGGCCGCTACTACACGGTAATTCTGCGCGACATCACCCTGCGCAAGCGCAGCGAGGACACCCTGCAGCTGCAGCAGCACGCAATGCGCGAACTCTCCGCGCGCGTGTTCGAAGCGCGCGAGGAGGAAAAGACGCGCATCGCGCGCGAACTGCACGACGAACTGGGTCAGCTCCTCACGGCGCTGAAGATGGATCTCGCCTGGTTGCGCGAGCACCTGCCCGCCGGCGGCGGCGAAATTGCCGCCAAGGCGGATGCCATGGGCCAACTGCTCGATCAGACAGTAGCCTCGACGCGGCGCATTTCCGCCGACCTGCGTCCGCTGATGCTCGACGATCTGGGCCTCGCCGACGCCGCCACCTGGCTGGTGAGCGACTTTGCCGGCCGCTCCGGCGTGCAGTGCGCGATCGAAGTATCGGGCGACGGCGCCCTCGCCGAGCTGGACGGGACCCTGGCCACCGCGGTGTACCGCGCGCTGCAGGAATCGCTCACCAACATCGCCAAACACGCGCGTGCGCGGCACGCGTGGGTGGTGCTGCGCGCCGCCGACGGCGAGGTCACTTTCGAGGTCGAGGACGACGGCCAGGGCGTCGCCGCCGGGGACCTGGACAAGGTACGCTCGCTCGGCCTGAAGGGCATGCGCGAGCGCGTGGCCTACTTCGGCGGCACGCTGGAGGTCGCGCGCGCCGCGCGCGGCGGCACGCGCGTCAGCGCGCGGGTGCGGGCGCGCAAGGAGGGCGGCAAATGATCCGCGTGCTGCTCGCCGATGATCACGCCATCGTGCGCGATGGCCTGAAACGCATCCTCGCCGCCAGCACCGGCCTGCAGGTGGCGGGCGAGGCGGGCGACGGTGACCAGGCGCTTGCGCTGGTGCGCGCCAACGACTACGACGTGGCGATCCTCGACCTCTCGATGCCGGGTGTCGCCGGGCTCGACCTCATCAAGCGCGTCAAGGCCGAGAAACCGCAACTCAGGATCCTGGTGCTGTCGATGCACGGCGAGCAGCAGTACGCGGCGCGCGCCCTGAAGGCGGGCGCCTCCGGCTACCTGAACAAGGACAGCGCCGCGGAGCAGCTGGTCGGCGCATTGCGCAAGATCGCCGCGGGCGGCGTGCACATCAGCGACGCCGCCGCCGCCAGCCTGGTTGCCGGCACGCGCGGTGCGCCGCACGACGCGCTCTCGGACCGCGAGTTCCAGGTGCTGCGCCTGCTGGCGGAGGGCCTCGGCCCGACCGAAATCGGCGCACGGCTGCACCTGTCGGTGAAAACCGTGAGCACGCACAAGGCGCACGTGCAGGCAAAGCTCGGCCTCGGCGGCACCGCGGCGCTGGTGCGCTACGCCCTGGAGCACAAGCTGCTGTAGGAATTTTCCGAGGCTCGAATCAGGCGTGCGCCGATGGCGCCGCCCGGCGCCCGTGCGCACACTGGGCGCATGCCGACCCAGAGCATATTCATCGTCGAGGACGCCCCCCTGGTGCGCGAGCGCCTGCTGGCAATGCTCGACGCCGTGCCGGGGGCGCACGTGGTGGGCTGCGCCGCGGGCGCCGACGAGGCGGTCCGCGGCATCCTTGCCAGGCGGCCCGACGTGGTGGTGCTCGACATCCGCCTCGCTCAGGGCAGCGGCTTCGACGTGCTGCGCGCGGTGCACGAGGAGGCGCCGGAAATCGACGTCTACATGCTGTCCAGTTTCGCCTCCGATCCGTACCGCCACCTGGCGCTGCGGCTCGGCGCGCGCGATTTCTTCGACAAGTCCGCCGACTTCACACGCGTGCGCGAACTCATCGCCGCGCGCGCCGCCAGCGCAGTTTGAACAGGGAGACCGCCATGCATGCCGTGCACGCCATCAACGCCATCTACGCCTGCCAACCCGCCACCGCACTGAAGAAATTCGAAGTCACCTGCTCGAGCTGCAACCTGCGCGAGCTGTGCCTGCCCGCGGGGCTGAGCGCCGAGGACCTGGAGCGCATCGAAAACGTGGTGTATGCGCGCCGCCGGGTGAAGCGCGGCGAGTCGGTGTTCAAGGCGGGCAGCGAGTTCAATGCGGTGTACGCCATCCGCAGCGGCTTTTTCAAGACCAGCCTGCTCGACAACGACGGGCGCGAGCAGGTCACCGGCTTCTTCATGAACGGGGAGCTCCTCGGCATGGACGGCATCGGCGGCGCCTACCACGGCACCGGCATCGCGCTCGAGGACAGCGAAGTGTGCATCCTGCCCTACGCGCTGATCGAGGAGATGTCGCGCGACATCCCGGCGCTGCAGCGCCGGCTGCACGCGGTGCTGGCGCGCGAGATCGTGCGCGACCACGGCGTGATGATGCTGCTCGGGTCGATGCGCGCCGAGGAGCGCCTGGCGACGTTCCTGC
>JAABQT010000065.1 GCA_011391295.1 Betaproteobacteria bacterium | reverse complement strand
GTAATCTCCGGCCGCAGGGTCGGTGTAGCAAGGGGCGGGCGCATGCGCGCCGGCCCCTTTTTGTTTGTAGAATCCTCGCCACCATGAACGCACCCTCGGTCCCGCAGACGGACGCCGCCCTGAAGGCGCGCGTCCTCGGCGAGGCGCTGCCCTATATTCAGCGCTTTCACGGCAAGACCATCGTGGTGAAGGTCGGCGGCAACGCGATGATCGACGATGCCCTGAAGGCGGGCTTCGCGCGCGACCTGGTGCTGCTCAAGCTCGTGGGCATGAACCCGGTGGTGGTGCACGGCGGCGGACCGCAGATCGAGCAGATGCTCGCGCGCCTGGGCAAGAAGGGCGAGTTCGTGCAGGGCATGCGCGTCACCGACCGGGAGACCATGGACGTGGTGGAAATGGTGCTCGGCGGGCAGGTGAACAAGGAAGTCGTCGAGCTCGTCAATCAGGCCGGCGGCAAAGCGGTCGGGCTCACCGGGCAGGACGGCGTGTTCATCCGCGCCAGGAAGTTGCTCCTGCCAGGCAAGGAGAACGGCCGCATCGACCTCGGCCAGGTGGGCGAGATCGAATCCATCGATCCCTCGATCATCTCGACCCTCGAGCAAGGCGGCTTCATCCCGGTGGTGGCGCCGATCGGTACCGGCGCGGATGGCACCACCTACAATATCAACGCCGACCTGGTGGCGGGCAAGCTCGCCGAGGTGCTGCGCGCCGAGAAGCTGATCGTGCTGACCAATACGCCGGGCGTGCTGGACAAGGACGGCAAGCTCCTCACCGGCCTGACGCCGAAGCGAATCGACGACCTCGTCGCCAAGGGCGTGATCTCGGGGGGCATGCTGCCCAAGATCGGCTCGGCGCTCGACGCCGCGAGGAACGGCGTGAAGAGCGTGCATATCATCGACGGCCGCGTGCCGCATGCGCTGCTGCTCGAGGTGATGACCGACCAGGGCGTCGGCACGCTGATCAAGAGCAAGTAACGACATGCGCCTCGTTGCCCTGCCGCCGTCGCGGCGGGTGTGGTTCTTCGACCTCGACAACACCCTGCACGACGCGCACGCGCGCATCTTTCCGTCGATGCACGACCAGATCAACGCCTATCTGATGCGCCGCTTCGACATCGACCTGGGGGGCGCGAACTCGATGCGGCGCGACTTCTGGGAAAAGTACGGCACCACCATGAACGGCCTGGTGCGCCACCACGGCGCGAGCCCGGCGGAGTTTCTGCGCGCCACGCATCAGTTTGCCGAGCTGGCCGACATGGTGGTGCACGAGAACGCCGTGCGCCACGCCCTGGCGCGCCTGCCGGGGCGCAAGATCATCTATTCCAACGCGCCGCGGCACTATGTCGACCAGGTGGTGCGCACCCTTGGCGTGGCGCGCTACTTCGACGCGGTGTACTCGATCGAGAGCACGCGCTACCTGGGAAAACCCTCGGTCGCGGGCTTTCGCATGCTGCTGCGCAAGCACCACCTCGATCCCCGCCGCTGCGCCCTGGTGGACGACATGCTGGAGAATTTGCGCACTGCAAAGCGGTTGGGAATGGCGACAGTCTGGGTGAGCCCGGTGAAGAAAAGCGTGCCCTACGTCGATCTGCGCGTATCTTCCGTCACGCAGTTGCCGGGACTCGTTTTCCGTTATGCACACTAGTAGAATCTTTTCATGCCCCGGGCCAAAGGCGAGCGCAAGCTGGAAATCCTGAAGGCGCTCGCCGAAATGCTCGAGGCGCCGCGCTGGGCAAAGATCACCACTGCGGCGCTGGCGGCGAAGCTCGACGTGTCGGAGGCGGCGCTGTACCGCCACTTCGCGTCCAAGGCGCAGATGTACGAAGGCCTGATCGAGTTCATCGAGAGTTCGGTGTTCACGCTGACCAACAAGATCACCTCCGAGGAGGCCGAAGCGGGCGGGCAGGCCGGCAAACTGGTCGAGATGCTGCTGGCGTTTGCCGAAAAGAACCCGGGCATGGTGCGCGTGATGACCGGCGACGCCCTGGTCGGCGAGCACGAACGGCTGCAGGCGAGAATGAACCAGTTCTACGACCGCTTCGAGGCGGCGCTCAAGCAGGCCCTGCGGGCGGCTGCCGACGGCGATGCCGCGGGGCGCGCCGCGATGCTCTTGCGCTACGCCATCGGCTCGCTGCACCAGTACGCCAAGAGCGGCTTCGCGAAGAAGCCGACCGAGGGCTACGCCGCGCAGCGCGGCTTCCTGTCCGCGTAGTCCGCCGATGGACAAGGTCGCGGTCGTCACCGGGGCCGCGCGCGGCATCGGCCTGGCCATCGCACGCAGGTTCCTCGACGACGGCTATCGTGTCGCGCTGCTGGACATCGATGCACAGACGCTGACGACTGCGGCCGGTCGCCTGGGGCAGCAGGACCGGGTGCTGGCTCTGGCATGCGATGTCGCCGACCCCGCGCAGGTCAAGGCATCGGTCGACAAGGTCACCACACGCTTCGCGCGCATCGACGTCCTGGTCAACAACGCCGGCATCGCACTGTTCAAGCCGATCCTCGACACCACTTACGCAGAGTGGGCTCGCGTGCTCGACGTCAATCTTTCCGGGCCGTTCATCTGCACGCAGGCCTGCGCGCCGGTGATGCTGAGCAACGGCGGCGGCGCGATCGTCAACATCTCCTCGATCTCGGGACTGCGCGCGAGCAGCCTGCGCGTGGCCTACGGCACCAGCAAGGCGGCGCTGGATCATCTCACCAAGCAACAGGCGGCCGAGCTCGGGAATCTCGGTATCCGCGTAAATGCGGTCGCGCCGGGTCCGGTGGATACCGCGATGGCGAAACAGGTGCATACCGCGGACATCCGTGCCGACTACCACGATGCGATACCGCTCAACCGCTACGGCACGGAGGAGGAAATTGCCGCGGCGGTGGCGTTCCTGTGCAGCGACGCGGCAAGCTATATCAACGGCCACACGCTGGCGGTCGATGGCGGGTTTGACGCCGCCGGCATAGGATTGGCGGGATTGCGAACCATCAAGTAGACAGGAGGAACTGCGATGTCGAGTGTCGGATACCACGAGCCGGTTGCGGAGCTTTCGGACGAAACGCGGGACATGCATCGGGCCATTGTCTCGCTCATGGAGGAACTCGAGGCGATCGACTGGTACAACCAGCGAGCGGACGCCTGCAAGGATTCCGAGCTGAAGAAGGTGCTGCGGCACAATCGCGACGAGGAAAAAGAGCACGCGGCGATGGTGCTGGAGTGGATTCGCCGCAAGGATCCGACGTTCTCCAAGGAATTGAAGGACTACCTGTTCACGGAGAAATCCATCGCGCACAAATAGCGATGCCGAACGTGATGGCAGTCGAGGGGTGCGCAGAGGTTGCGGGCAAGGTCGCGCCATTCGTCGACCGGAATCGCTGCGAGGGCAAGTCCGACTGCGTGCGGGTGTGCCCTTACGGTGTGTTCGAAATCAGGCAGCTGTCGCCCGAGGATCGCGCAGCGCTTTCACTGATCGGCAAACTCAAGTCCTGGGTGCACGGGGGCAAGCAGTCCCATGTCATCAATACCGGAAACTGCCATGCGTGCCGCCGCTGCATCGACGCCTGTCCGGAGAATGCGCTTGAGCTCCGGCCTTTGATCTAGCGCACCGCGCACACCGCGCAGCGCGGATCCTTCTTCACGCGCACGCTGCGTGTCTCCGAAGTTTTCGCGTCGATGAGCATCAATCGCCCGAGCGGCGTCTCGCCGGCGCCGGCGAGCAGCTTGACCGCCTCCAGCGCCTGCAGGGCGCCGATCGCGCCGGTGAGCGGCGCGAGCACGCCCATCACCGAGCACTGCACTTCTTCCACTTCGCCTTCTTCCGGAAACAGGCAGGCGTAGCAGGGTGCGTCCTTCGATCTCAGGTCGAACACCATCAGCTGACCGTCGAAACGGATCGCGGCGCCCGAGATCAGGGGTCGCGAATACTTCACGCACGCGCGGTTGAGAAGATGCCGCGTGGCGAAATTGTCCGAACAATCGAGCACCACGTCCGCCGCAGCAACCAGCCGGTCGGCGTCGTTTGCGTCCACACGCTTGTCGAGAGGGAAAAGCTCGACTTCAGGATTGACCGCAGCGAGGGTCTTGCGCGCTTCCTCGACCTTTTTCGCGCCGACCGACGCGGTGCAATAGAGGATCTGGCGCTGCAGGTTGGTGAGGTCGACGCAATCCCCGTCGGCGATGGTCAGTCTGCCGACACCGCTCGCAGCAAGATAAAGCGCCGCAGGGCAACCCAGCCCGCCCGCCCCCACGACGAGCGCGCTGGCGGCGCGCATGCGCTCCTGCCCTTCGACACCGAATTCGTCGAGGAGGATATGCCTCGAGTAGCGCAGGAGCTGCTGGTCGTTCAGCTGCCGGACTTGTTCTCGGCGACGGCCTTGGAAGGCTGGCCCAGGACCGGCGCGCCTTTGAGGAAATTCAGCGCCTGCGCGAGCTGGAAATCGTCCTGCGATCCCATCTCGAGCGGCTTGGGCAGCTCGCCCGGCGGCACGGCCGCGGCCTTGGTGCTCGGGGCGGACTTCTTGGCTTCGTTCTTGTCGCGGTCGTTGGACAGGTGGCGCTCGAGGTCGGCCTCGCGCACCCGCGCCTGCGGGCCTGCACCGGGCTCCTCGACGATGATGTCGGGAGTGATGCCCTTGGCCTGGATCGATCGGCCGCTCGGCGTGTAGTAGCGCGCAGTAGTCAGCTTGATTGCGGTGGCGTTTCCCAGCGGCATGATGGTCTGCACCGAGCCTTTGCCGAAGGACTGCGTGCCGATCACGGTTGCGCGCTTGAGGTCCTGCAGCGCGCCGGCGACGATCTCGGAAGCCGAAGCCGAGCCGCCATTCACCAGCACCACCATCGGCACGGTCTTCACCGCCGCGGGCAGGTCCTTCAGGACATCCTCGCGCATGCCGCGCGAATAGTCTTCGGGCGTGGCATGGAATTTCTTCTTCGCGTCCTCGGTGCGCCCATCGGTCGACACCACCAGGGCGTTGTGCGGCAGGAAGGCGGAGGAAATCGCCACCGCGCCGTACAGCAGGCCGCCCGGGTCGTTTCTCAGGTCGAGCACCAGGCCCTTGAGCGGGCCCTGCTTGTACAGGGTGCGGATGTGCTTGACCATGTTCTCGGTGGTGGCCTCCTGGAACTGCGACACGCGCACCCAGCCGTAACCCGGTTCGATGATCTTCGATTTCACGCTCTGCACGCGGATCACCGCGCGCGTCAGCGTCACCACGATCGGCGCCGGCTCGCCTTTCCTGGAGATGGTGAGGGTGATCTGCGTGTTCGGCTTGCCGCGCATGCGCTTCACTGCGTCGCTCAGCGTCATGCCTTTCACCGGCGTTTCGTCCAGGCGGATGATCAGGTCGCCGGGCTTGATGCCGGCGCGGTACGCGGGCGTATCCTCGATCGGCGACACCACCTTGACGAAGCCGTCTTCCATGCCGACCTCGATGCCCAGTCCGCCGAACTGTCCCTGCGTGCCGACCTGCAGTTCCTTGAACGCTTCCGCATCCAGGTAGGCCGAATGCGGGTCGAGGCCCGAGAGCATGCCGTTGATGGCCTCGGTGATGAGTTTCTTGTCCTCGACCGTCTCGACGTAGTTCTGCTTGATGGCGCCGAATACCTCGGTGAAGGCGCGCAACTCTTCAAGCGGAAGCGGGCCGCGCGTGGTCCGGTCGGCGATCGCCTGAAAATTGAGGCTGACCAGCACGCCGGCGATGGCGCCGAGCGCGATCAGCCCGATGTTCCTGAACCTGCCCATGAGGATGTACTTCTCCTTACTTCAGCACGACCCAGCGCAGCGGGTCGAACGCCTTACCGAGGTGCCTGAGTTCAAAGTATAGACCTGAATGCTCGTTGCCACCGCTCGCGCCGACGGTGGCCAGCGCTTCGCCTGCGGCGACCGGGTCGCCGGTCTGTTTGAGCAGCGATTCGTTGTTGGCGTAGATGGACAGGTAGGCCTCGCCGTGGTCGACGATCAGCAGGTTGCCGAAGCCCCGCATCCAGTCGGCGTATACCACCTGCCCCGCGGCGATCGAGCGCACCGGCTGGCCTTCGGGCGCGCGGATGAACACGCCGTTCTTTCCGGCCGGGCCTTCGTTCCTTGGCGCGCCGAAGCGTCCCACGAGTTCCCCCAGCACGGGCAGCCGCAGCCGGCCGCGCAGCCCGGAGAACGGGCCGGCCAGCGAGCCCAACCTCGGGACTTTTTCCACACGCACGGCGGCGTAACCGGCGCCCGGGCGCACCGCCAGCACCCGCCCGATCTCCTCCACCAGCCGCGCCAGGCGCCGCTCGTCGGCCAGCAGCGTCTGCATCTGGCGGCGCGTCTTGCGGATCTCCACGGACACGCGCTCGAGGATGCGCTGCCGCTCGCGCCGTTCGGCAAGTATGCTGTCGCGGTCGGCGCGCTGCCGCGCCTCGATGGACTCCAGGCGCCGGCGCCGCTCCTCGGTGGCGCGGCGCACCTGCGCCGCGTCGGCCAGCCCCGCGCGCAGATCCCCTAGCAGCTCGGCCGTGGCGCGCGACAGCTCGGCGAGGTAATACAGCCTGCGCGCCACGTCCGACGGGTTCTCTCCCGACAGTGCGACCTTGAGCGCGTCGGCCGCCTGCGGACCGCCGGCGGCATAGCGTGCCGCAAGCACGCGGCCGAGCGCGGCTTGCTGGCGCGCGAGGCCCGCTTGCAGACGCTTTTGCCGCTCGGCAAGCCGCGCCAGTTCGGCCTGCGCTGCGCGGCTTTCGGTTTCCAGCCCGCGCAGTGCGCGGTTGGCATCGGAGATCGCGCGCTCGGAATCGCGCAGCGAGTCGCGCGCCTCGCGGCGGTCGGCCTCCTTTTCGCCAAGTCCCGACTTGAGCGCCTCGATGCGCGCGCGCAGCGCTTTCAGGTCCTCCTCGCGGTCCGCTGCCGGCGCCGCTGGTGCGGCGAGCAGCAGACCAACAAGCGGGCACAGAAGCAGCGCCCGGATCAGGGCTTGGCCTTGCCTTGCGCGGACACGGCGGCGAGGCGGCGCGCGACTTCCACCGCGTCGCCCAGGTAGTAGTGCTTGAGCGGGAGCAGCGCGGCATCAAGTTCGTACACCAGCGGCACGCCCGTGGGGACGTTCAGTGCAACGATGTCTGCATCCGACACGCCGTCCAGGTGCTTGATGAGCGCGCGCAGCGAGTTGCCGTGCGCGGCAACCAGCACGCGCCGCCCTGCGCGCACTGCGGGCGCGATCGCCGAATTCCAGTAGGGCAGCACGCGCGCCACCGTGTCCTTCAGGCACTCGGTGAGCGGGACCTCGCCGCGCGCAAGGCCGGCGTAGCGCGGGTCGGCGGCGGCGTCCCGCGCTTCGCCCGGCGCCAGCGCGGGCGGCGGCGTGTCGTAGCTGCGCCGCCAGGCCAGGACCTGCGCCTCGCCGAATTTCGCCGCCGTCTCGGCCTTGTTCAAGCCCTGCAGCGCGCCGTAGTGGCGTTCGTTCAATCGCCAGCTCTTCTGCACCGGCAGCCACAAGCAGTCCATCTCGTCGAGCGCCAGCCACAGCGTGCGGATGGCGCGCTTGAGCAGCGAGGTGTAGGCGACGTCGAACGCCAGTCCCTGCGCCTTCAGCAGGCGGCCGGCGGCGCGCGCTTCGACGACGCCGGCATCCGACAGGTCGACGTCGGTCCAGCCGGTG